>JBMYJC010000001.1:0-1699 GCA_049594055.1 Luteibaculum sp.
ATTTTTTAGGGGATTAAATAGCGATTTGAAATGAAAAATACTTTGGTAACCCCCAGCTGATATGCGGATTTTGCGTTTTATCTCCTCTTTAAAATTTAAAGAACCGTACTCGGTGGCAACCGCCTCAGGGACATACCTAATTTGGTAGCCTTGTTGTAGAATGCAAGCAGCTTCGTAAAAATCGTCTACCAAAAAGTTTTTAGGTATTTCGACAAAGTGACTTTTTTTCATGCCGAAGAGTTCTCCAACTGCGCCTAATAGGGTATAGAAATTGCTGTCTTTTTGTTTTAAAAAAGACTCGTATTTCCAGTAAAGTCCCTCTCCTTCGGAGGCGTTTTCTCCTTCCTCCTTTTTAATCACTTTTTTCTCGCCACTGCTCATGGCGTATTGCGGTAATAGTAGGGGGCGAACAATTTCTCGAATTGCCTCGGGATTTAGCAATGCATTGGCATCTGAGAAAATTAAAATCTCGTGTTTAGCGTAGGCTGCAGCCCGATTCATTGCGGCACTTTTTCCTGCTCGCTCTCCGTTATTTTCAAATCTTACCGGAAAATCCGCGCAAACCTTTTGGCTGTTATCGGTACTACCATCTGCAGCTATAATGATCTCTAACTTTTCTTTGGGGTAGATAGATCGCAAGGTATTTTCAATCTTCTTGGCCAGGAACTGCTCTTCGTTGTAAGCGGGGATAACAAAACTAACACCCGGCCATTCCTCATCGCTTGGTTTAGGTAATTGCTGCGCCCTATTGGGTAAAACAAGGGAGTACAAGCCATAACCAAAAGCAATAATTGCTAACGAAATCAATAAAAACCAATCCAAGGAAGTGCAATTCTTTCCTGCAAATAAAAGAACATAATCGCTGTGCCGAAAAGATTTACCTACAATTGCAGGGTAAAGGCAAAAACATGGAATTAAGCGTTGCAGACTTATTAAATCCAGCATATCAGAAACTCACCGATTACACCGAACCAGAGGATATCAAGCGCTTTTTATTCATCAAGCGCCATTTAGAGAGCTTGGGTCAAGAAACAGCTTCCCTTCGGGTTCTTGATGTGGGATGTGGAAATGGACATATAAGTCGGGGTTTAGCGCGTTTAGGTTATTCTGTGGTTGGCGTAGACATTGATCCGGATAGCATTAAAATTGCCCAGGAAGCTTGCCCAGAGGCCTCCTTTTTTTGTTTGGATGTTGGAGATTTAGCAGAACAATATGCAAGCGAGCATTTTCATGCGATTATATGTTCTGAGGTGCTGGAGCATTTGGAGAATCCTTCTGAGATGGTTTCCACCTTGTATCCCTTTTTAGCCCCTGATGGAATTTTAATTGTGACTACTCCAAATGGTTTTGGCCCGCGAGAGCGCACGGTAACCAAACCCGTGCAGAATTTATATCGCCTGGGTTTTGGAAATGCCATTGGCATGGCTAAAAAAATAATGGGCTACAAAGGAGCTACCAGCCAAAGTTCCAACCCCGATTTAACGCATATTCAATTCTTTACTAAGCAGGCCCTTATAGAGGCCGTTAATGGGGAAAATAACCTGGAGCTCCTTGAGTTTGGCAATGCCAATTATCTGGAAAAAGCCTTTCCATACTCCGTAAAATACAAGGGGAATATGCAATTGAAGGCCGAAGATTGTATACGAGCCGACAGCATTCCAAATGAGAAGGCCAGTGGCTGGAATACCGCCTGGAAAAA
>JBMYJC010000001.1:1709-10906 GCA_049594055.1 Luteibaculum sp.
AAAAAACCTAAATAGTTTGGTAGAGAGCCATGAGCTCTTTCGCACTATTATCCCAGTTAAATTGCTTGGCTCGTTCCAATCCAGCGATTACCAACTGCTCTCTTTGTTCTGGATTAAGCGTTAAAACCCTATCCATAGCCTGGTAGATGCTATCTACATTGAAAGGATCAACTAAAATCGCGGCATCTCCGGCAATTTCTGGCATAGCAGCGGCATTGCTCGTAATTACTGGAACCTTGGAAAGAAAGCCCTCGAGAATGGGGATGCCAAAACTTTCTCTTTTGGAAGGATATAGGAATGCTGTTGCGCGTGCCAAAATACTCTGCAGATCCTGATTCTTGATATATCCCGCACAGTGAATTTTGTTTTTAAAAGCTTCGGAATTCTCGTTTTGCTGGTACCATTTATCCAACCAGGTTTGAGGATAATCGGGAACCAGCAGGGAAGGGCAGTCGGGCTTATTTCTCCACAATTTAAGGTAAGCCTTAAGCACGTTGTCTACATTTTTTTTGGGATCTGTATTCCCTAAAAACACGAAGTAGGAGCTGGGCAGGTGGTAGTTTTTTAAGGTCTTCTCAATTTCCTCGGGGCTGGGAAACTGGTTAAAATGACTATTACTGGCGTTGTAAACCACAGAAACTTTCTCAGCGAATTTTGGAAAACGAGTCTGGATATTTTTTTCCTCAAAGTGGCTTACTGTGACAATGTGTTTTACGGTTTTTATGATGCGAGGCACCAACAGCCTTCTGTACAGGTTGCCAAATTTTTGATACCAAGAGCCTTCTTTAAGTGGGTTTTTTTCCAGAAAAATAATGTCGTGCAGTGTCAGGACTAGTGGGGTTTTACAAAAAAGCGGAGCGGTATTGGATGTGCAGTGTAGCAGGGAGACTTCCTCTTTTTTTGCATATCGCGGTAAAAATATTTGCTCCCAAATAGGATAGGGGCCTCCGGGTACCCAAACTAATTTAATGTTGGGCATTTTAGGCAAAGCATTTTCATCGGGCCCTTTTTTAGCAAATACCACAAACTTGCAATCCGGATAATTGTTGGCCAGCGATATAATGTAATTGATGGCCACAAAATCCATCCCGTGTTTTTTAGCACGAAAAATGCGTTGGGCCTCAATGCCTATTTTATTCATTTGGCTTTTTGTGTTGGGTTACTAAAAACTCTTTGTTGGCGCTTGAAAAATCCTTTCCCATACCCAGATAGCTGCGTACAATTTGCAGGGCGTGTTTGGCGAACAGCAAGGGGATTTTTATTCTTTTTCCAGGTGGACTGGCTAAGTATAAGGCAATTATCAACATGCCAAAATTAATGGCGTTTAGAGCCAGTAGCCTGGAGCTAAGGAAACCTGTTAAAAGTAAACAGGTGGAAAGCAATAGATGTAAAACCCTGGGGGGCAAGTACAATTGAAAATATTTGAGAGCGTGTTTTATTTTTAAGCGCATGAGGCAGGATAAAAACACCGGGAATAATTGTTTGGCTGCACTATACTGGGCTGCAACCCAACGCGTTCGCTGGGTTTTAAGCGCACTTAAATCGGCAATTTTTTGGTCTAATATTTTAATGTCTTCCCGGTAAATAATCTTCACCTGAGATTGTATTACATAGTGTTCTAACCACTTGTCGAAACCACCCGTAACGTCAATAGAACGGTGCAACCGACTAAAACTTTTTAGCGGAGCTAACATTCCAGAACCAATAAGCGCAGGTTGAATACCCAAGTTTTGGGCACCTCTTCTAAAAATGAAATTATTTACCGCTTCAGACCAGGCGTCCAACTCAGAAATATCGGCTTCTTCATTGGCAGCTATGCGGTTTAGTTGATACCAATTGTCGGAATTTTCATCCAGGTTGTTTATCAAATTCTCTAATCCGTCTAGCGCGATTAAGTTGTCTACATCCAAAAGAAAAACAAAGCCATTCAGTTCGTTTCCCTCTTTTTCCAACCACTGATTGATGGCCCTAGATTTTGTGGATTTCTCCAAATTGATGTCCACCAATTTTACTGGCTTTTCCAGCAGTATTTGGCGCGTATTATCCTGCAGCTTGTCCCCTAAAATCCAGTAGCTAAAATTTATTTGGGTGGAACTAAGCGATTTGAGGTTTTTGGTGCAGGTGTGAATTAAGACCTCATCGTTTTGGTAGGCTGGAACAACGATGTGAATTTTGGTGCTTGCCGGGTTTGCCTTTTCCTTTTGCAGCTTTGTTTTTCTCGTTCCCGCAATAGCTAACAAAAACAAATATGCCGAGAAAGGCAGGATTGCCAATGTGCACAACCAGGCCAATATGTTAAGTAGGTTTTGGATTAATTCCATGACTTAAAAAGTCCGTCAATACAACCGTTATAAATGTATTTAGCTTTCTGGTTTTTCCCTGTAAACAGAAAATAGAAGGACTTTAAAAGACCCGTTGCCAGCAAATAAGGCATGGAAATAAGCTTATGGTGGAGTTTAGAATGTTCCCTTAAATACCAGATTCTATTTCGAAATATGTAATACACTTTTGGTGTTGCATTTTCCAGCATGCTGAATGAACCTATATGCAAAGCCGTTGCTGCTGGTTCATACCAGATTTTATAACCGGCATTTCTTACCATCTCACAAAAGGCCATTTCCTCGTAGTACAAAAAATAGTGCTCTGGAAAGCCACCCAGCTTTTCCCATACTGATTTTTTAAAGGCAATTGCCGCGCCATGCGCCCTAGGCATAGGCTTTGCAATATCGTATTGCCCGCGGTCTTTTTGGTGGTAGCCTATGGCAAAGCCTCTCCCAGTAAACTTATTAATAGGTGTAAATCCCGCAAATTGAATCACCCGATCTTTTTCGTAAATGATTTTTGGTGAAACCACTGCATTTTCTTTGCTATCAAGCCGTTTTATAAGAGGGCCAAAAAAGGGATATTCTCTTTGGATCTTAATATCACTGTTTAAGACCGTAACAATTGGGTTACTGGCTTCTGGCACTCCCAGGTTAATGCCTCCTGCAAAACCCTTGTTTACGGCTGAAGAAATGAGTTTTAAATTATAGGTATCGGTAAAAAAATTGGGAGCCTTTTCCCGGCTGTTGTTGTCCACAACTATAACTTCCAAATCGGGTATTTCTGGATTCTCTAGAATATTGCGGCACAGATTTTCTGTGAGCTGCCAGGTGTTATAGTTTACGATAATTACCGAGGTCGAGACCACCGAATTGTTTGGGTTTAGTTGAGAGCAAAGCTATAGTTATTATTACAATAATACTTGTTGGCGCTTGCCCGTATAACTGATTTCCGTAACTGGCAATTACTAGTCCAAAATAACCAGAGACCAGGGCATTGAGGACCGTTCGATATTGATTTCTTTCCATACGGTAGACTCGCCTTGCGCCATAAAAGGTGACCACCAGCATGAGAGTGATATGCAAAATGAGTCCTACTATACCCGTTTCCACCCATATTTTTACAAACCAGGAATCTAATGGAATACCGGCCAGGTAAGACTCCGGGTCAAAACGTTTAGCCCAACTTCCACCGCTTCCAATTCCTTTTCCAAAGGGTTTATCTGCCAGATATACTTTAAGCAAACGCTGGTTTTCTAATCTAACTTGAAGTGAGGGATTGTTTGGATCCAAGGCAGTTCGCATCCGCTGAATATCGTAGGAACCGGAGCCAATAGAGGTGTATTTAAGGAAGCAAAAAAACAGGATCATGCCACTTAAGCCCAGGGCAAAGAGTTTGAAGTTTCTAATAATAAGCAGGTAAAGAAGCCCGCCACCGGCGGCAACAGCAAAGGCTCCTCTGGTTCCGCTAATAACTAATCCATAAAAGGTTAGGAGACTAATGATTAGGAAAATGGCTTTTTTTTGCCTGGAAAAGGGGCCTGTAAACAGGATAAAAGCTACCAAAGAGGCGTGGCACATTACCGCAGAATACTGACCGGAGTCCGAGAAAAAGGAAAATACCCTGAGTTTACCTCTCAGCATGTGCGTTTTGCCATCAGGCCCCTGAATCCAACGGGTCTCAGCCCAGTCTAACCCAATAAACTTTTGTTTTATACCCCAGAGGGCGCCAATGGTAGCAAGGATGAGCCAGCATCCAATAATGCCTTTTATATTTTTTTCATCCTGTAAAAGCCACAAGCAAACGGGCATAAACAGTATAGCATAAAGGGAGGTGCCTCGCACTGCATAAAACCATGCGGTCATGGTAGGCGCAATGGGATTAAAGAGCTCCAAGAAAGTGGCTATAAACCAGATTAAGGTGGTGTAAAAGGCCACGTTATCTAGAAAGGTGTAGGATTTACTAACCGAGCGATTCAGTAAGGTGGTAATAAGCGTAAAAACGATGATCCCGTCAATTAACAACCCAAAAGTTCCCTCAACGTAACGGGTTATTCCGATAGCGAAAAAAGCAATGATTAGGGTACTATACACACCCACCATGGGCCTGTAAAAAACAACCCAGGCGTAGATAATGCCCACGGGAATAACAGCTAATGCCATACCCGTGACAAGACCTTTTGCACTAACAAGGTAAGCTACCAAGGTTGCCAAAATCAAGGCGCCCAAGGCTAGCAGGGCTTTTCCGAAGATGACCCTGTTTAACATAGTTAAGAATTAAGCCCGCTGCGATTTCCTACCAGAAAAGCGAAGACCTTTTTAACGCGTTTACGTAACCAGGTTCTTTTACGGGGAATTTCGCCATAAATCTCCTCAACCTGCCAAGGGTTCATATTATTTAGGATGATATAAAAGCCTTGTTCCTCCGGGGCTTTATTCAGTTGATGAAGGTAGTCATCACTTTTGGTCCACTCCCGTGTGGCATCCACCATTTTTAATTGAATATCAAGGCTATTTAATAGGGGTAATGGAATCTCGCTGGCATTGAAGGGTGGAAAAATGAAAATGACAAAATCCTCGTGGCCATTTAAGCCTAAAAGCTCTGCAAACTTATCGCGGATGATATTCTTATTTGATGATTCCTCGCTGGTGCCTGGATTTAAAAACTGGTAAAGCAGTTTAGACCGGTAGTGGTAAAATTCATCTTTCTCTTTAGGAGAGAAAACTTTGGTCTGAAATCCCAAACGGGTAAATTCATCCAGCAGCATTTGGGCTACAAAGTGTTTTCCCTCTTGCTCCTGGTTGCTGGTGAGTCCTAAAAATTTTGTTTGCGTCTTGTTTTTTGCCTTTGAGAAATAGGCCAAAACAGAGTTTCCAATATTTAGCTGCTGGTTCTCTTTTAGTTCTTTCCAGTTTATTTCCTGATAGTCGTAATCGTAATAAGGAACAGCGGCAATAACCTCATTGCCTGTAAAGTTTTTAATGCGATCAATGCTTTTAATGGAATTGTCGAAGTAGGTAATGGCAATAAGAATGCACCCTACCAAAATAAAGGTGACTAACGCTGCCAATACTACCATTTGAAGGCGTTTGGAAGGCTGCGCATTTTGTGGCACAAAAGGAGGATCTACAACACTTAAGGCATTGGAAATTTGAGTGTCTTTTAATTTTAAAACAGCCGTATTGTAAGAGCGTAAAATCTCCTTGTAAGTTTCCTCTGCAATGGTGCTCTCTCTCTCCAGCTGGTCTAGGGTAGACCCAAGCGGTGCAAATTTCTGGAAACTCTCATCAAAGCTCTTCAATCTACTTTCAATAATCCGAATTTTAGACTCCGCTTTGTTTAATTCCAACACATTATCCAACCACTTAGCCATTAACTCCCTTTTGCTCATTCCCCCTTCGGTTCCTCCAGAGTATTGGCGCAGTTTTAATTTGGAGTTTCCAACCAATTCATCGTATTCTTCTTTGGCAGTTTTGTAGCGGCTGGAATTTGTATCTCCCGTAATTTCAAGGGAAGAGATGGTATAGCTTAATTCGGTTAGTCTATCCTTGTTTGGAATTACCTGTTTGGAAAAATTATACAGCGCGGCCTGGTCTCCAATTTGCTTTTCTAAGCGTGCTATTGCCGACTGGGCAGAGGCCTTAAGACTTTGCTGAAGAAAAAGCTCTGCCTGGGTTTCTTCTCGTGCATTTGCAAGGTTTTTACTCTGCTCCTCAATGTTGATAATTCGGTTCTCCGCACCAAAATTCTTCCTTCTTTCCTCCGCTAGTTTCAAGCGGTTTGAAGCCGCATTTAATTGCTTCTCATAATAGTCTACAACGTCCTGAGCCTCTTTGCTTTTCAGGCCTAAATAAGTTTCCCTAAAAGATTGAATAAGGTAGGTAAGGGTACGTTCTGTAACCACTGGGATGTTGGAGGTGTAAATCAACTCCAGCATGTCTGAGCTAAGGCGTTGCTTTACCTTTAATGTGGTTCTTATGCGGTCTATATTGTAATTAGAGGGAACAGTTTCTATGAAAGTTACCAGTTGGGGATCCAGGTTTTTGGTGTATTGTTCCTTTAGGAACTCAAACATTTCTTTTTCTGACAAGCTACGCGCTTGTTTAAGGACATTTTCAGAAAGCTTAGCGGTAAGGAGTTTGGTTTCCTCTTTCCAATCTTTGGAATTGTACTGCTCTGGTGTGGTTAATCTCCAGGCTAATAATTTTAAAGTTGAGGTTTCAAGGCAGGTTCTTGAATTAATGGTAGAAACCAGGTTGTCAAAATTAACCATGGTTCCAAAGCGATCTATGTTTGCGGTAGGATCAGAAAGCACGTCATAACCAGTTCCAACTGCCGTGTACACCAAAGCATTGCTTTTGTATTCGCGGGTGATGTCTTTGGTGAAGTAAACCGTAAGTGCCGCAGCAATTACCGGCAGTACAACGGTGTATTTCCAGTGTCTTATAAAGAGGCGGATCCAACTAAAAATATCCATGCTTACTTCGCTACAAGGTTTTCTAATTTTTCGCCCACCACTATTTCCAACTGATAGAAGGCGTTGTAAAAGGCTGCACGAGCGCGTTCGTGATCTGTTCTAATCCTTAAATCAATTTCCAGGATTCTAGACAATTCGGTTAAAAGAATCATGCCGGCCTCAAATTCATTCTGGGCATTTTCCTTATTTATAGTAGAGGCTTGCAATCCATCTGAAGCAATAAAGAAAATTCTTTGTGCGGAAATTAAATTGGCATAAGCCGTGGTAACTTGTTGGGAGATTTCTCTTTTTTGAACATCTATTCTTGACTCCTCGACCTCGTAGTTCAATTCATTTATTTTGTTTTTTCTTCTTCTACCAACCACCTCATATAAGGGCACATTGATGGTTAATCCATATCGAGCCCCATTGGTTAAGCTGGTAGAGGCATTTGCATCTATTGTTGAGGTTATAAGTGCATTGCTGTTTCCCTGGAAGTAAAATCCAGTGGCAAAAATATTTCTTGTCCACTCTACTTTTCCATGCTGGTAAACCGCCTTCTCACGTTCAACCACTTTATCCATAACGGTTAAAGCAGGATGGTTTTTTTCGGCAATGGCAATAAGGCTGTCTAAAGGCAGCAATTGTTCATCCAGCGGTTTGTCTATTTGTAAGGCGGGCTCTGTAACTACAAACTTGTCGGTCATTACGCTGTCTTCAAGGAAAACCTGATCCTGCGGATTTATCCGTGGTTTTTTTTCCACTTCAATACCCGAGTCGTTTTGTCCATATACCGATTTGCTATAAATCAGCCCTAAGAGGAAGCCTATGTACAGGAGGAGTTTAAACATTTTCTTTTTGGATCGCTGCTGGTAAGGTTTTCAGTAGAATTTTTGCATCCAAAAGTACATTATACTCCAAGGCGTAGCGATTGTCCAATTCTACCCGCTCTTCATAAGACATATTGGGTTTACCGCGCTTGGTTATTTGCCAAAGCCCCGTAATGCCTGCAGGAGCCATAAAGCGAATGGCTAAGAAATCTGTGGTTAGTTTCTCTGCTTCGTACAAGGGCAGTGGGCGGTTACCTATGATAGACATATCACCTTTAAGTACATTGTACAACTGTGGAAGTTCGTCAATACTTGTTTTGCGTATGAATCTACCAATTTTTGTTATCCGAGGGTCATTTTGGATTTTGGTAAATGTATTGCTTGCCCCTTCACTCTGTTTGTAGTCTCTGTAAATTTTCTCGCAAACCCTTCCCCGGTCGGTGAATATGGTATTCTGGCAATTGGCGCTGTCCTGAAGGCATTGTTGACATTTTATGCCAATTAGATCCTCCAGGGAGGTACTTTGTTTTCCGTATTGGTTTCCCTGTGTTTTTAACTCCTTTAAGCGTTGATCTGCATCCTTGTACATGCTTCTAAATTTCCAGAAATCAAATATTTGATAACTGGCTCCAACTCGTTTGGAGGAGTAAAACACAGGTGCTCCAGACTCCAAATAAATTGCTAACATAAGTAGCAGGAATAGGGGGGAGAGAAAGAGTAGCAAGGTGCCGGCAAATGCAATATCAAAAATCCTTTTCCCCAGAGGAACCCGATAGCTGTAAAAACTTTTACGCAGGCGTGCCAGTTGCTGCCTTCTATCATCTGAGAGGTGCAGGTTTAAAAACTCCTGGAAAACTCCTTCTGAGTCTTTTACTAAAATCCTATCCAGCTTAACAATTCCTGTAAAACCGTAGTCCAGTGCTTTTTGGTGGCTAATAGAGTTCCCCTCATAAATGCCAATTAACTTGCATTTGGGTTTTGATAAGGCCAGGGAGGTAATGATCTTTTCGTAAGAGGAGGGTAGGGTTTTTAAATTAATCAGAATCACATCTACCCTGCTCAAATCGTAGTGCATTAGGGTATAGATGGACTCAAGGATGGTTATTTTTCCTTGGGTATCTACCCAAATGGAAAGCTTTTTAGCGTTTTCTTCCCTGAAACCTATGAGCAGAATATTAGGTTGAATGTTATCCATTAATTCTACTAAAGATTCTATTCATTCGGGCCTTTAACTCCATGGGGTTAAAAGGTTTTACCAGATAATCATCGGCCCCTTCATTTAAGCAGGAGATTTTTTCTTGCGTGCTGTCTTCTCCTGAGAGAATAATTATTGGTATGCTGGAAGCCAGCGTTGGATGATTGGAATTTCTGATTTCGGTAATGACGTCTTTTCCGCTGTTTCCGGCCAGGTTTAAATCCAAGATTAGGGCATCCAGGCTTTCTTTAGCAACAAAAACATCAAATGATTCTTTGTCTTGAAAGGCATGGATGGAATACTCATCACTTAAATTCAGTTCAATAATCATGGAGATGGAGGGCTCATCATCCAAGATTCCCAATTTTCTCTTCATAATGCTCCAGCTCAGCGT
>JBMYJC010000001.1:10916-19674 GCA_049594055.1 Luteibaculum sp.
TGAGTAAATTTTTCAGGTGCTTTAGCTCTGCGGCTAATGTATTAATTAGCTTCTGCTCCTTTTCTTCAATTGCGTTAAGATTGCGCAGTTTCTGATAACAATTAGTTATGTAATCCTGATCTTTTTGGCTAACAAATAAGGTTATTTGCCCCTTTACCGCGTGGGCAGTATCAATTAGGCTTTTTAGATTACGATCCTCTCCCGACTGTTTAAGGGTATCAATTTTTTCTGGTAAACTGTTAACACAACGCTCCAGTATTTTAACTATAGCTTCTGCATTACCGTTGGTTACCTGTTCCATGTAGGTCATATCTACCTTCCAAGACCAGGATAGATCGTAGGATGGATCTTTCTTTATTTCTTTTGAACCGCTTTCAAGATTTTGGCTCGATGCATTGGCAAAGAGCTCATTAATTTTTTCTATCAGTTCATGAATGATGAATGGTTTGGGTAAAAAACCACTGAAGCCATTTTCCAAAGCATGCTTTTTCTCCTGTGTGGTTGCATCAGCAGTTAAGGCAATGATTGGGAATTGGGGATACACATCTTCATTGTTTCTAATGTTCCTAACTGCAGTGGTTCCATCCATGTTAGGCATTTGAATGTCAAAAATTCCCATTTGAAAATTACTGTCGCTCTTTAATATATCCAGGGCTTCCACCCCGTCATGGGCAATTTCAAAATCTATATCCAACTGCTTAAAAACTTCTTGCATTAAGAGCTGGTTGGTAGGATTATCTTCGGCTAGTAAAACCCGGAATGGCTTTTTTATGGATAAGGCAGGCTGTTCATGAGCGGCACTTTCCGTTCTAACATCTTTAGGAATGATGCCTTTATCTTCCACTTGCACCCGCACATGAAAAACAGTTCCTTTTCCTAGTTCCGATTCAAGCTCAATTTTTCCGTCTAATAAATCCACCAAGCCTTTAACTATTGCCAGTCCCAAACCAGTTCCACCAAATTTCCGTGTGATTTCTGTATTCGCTTGCTCAAAGGTTTTAAAAACCAGTTCCTTGGCTTTTTTATCAATGCCAATGCCAGAGTCGGTAATTTTGAAATAGAGGTAAGATTTGTTCTCTTTCTTTTCCAGATCCACAAAGAGTTCTACAAATCCGGTGTTAGTGAATTTGATAGAGTTGTTTATCAAATTCATCACAATCTGATTGATGCGATAGAAATCTGAATGGAAAAGGTGCGCTTTATGTAGTGGTGTGTTTATTTTAAACTCAATTTTTTTGGATTTAGCAAGCGTTTTAAACAGGCTGCTTTGATATTCCAGAAGCTTTCGTAAGCTAAAATCTTCTTTGTGTAATGAGATTTTGCTGGATTCTATTTTGGAAAGATCCAGGATGTCATTAATAAGTTTTAATAAGGTGTCCCCAGAATTTTTAATGGCCCCCAAAAGCTTTAACGCTCCTGGGTTCTTTATTTTATTTTCCAGAACTTGAGAGAACCCCAAAATGGAATTTAGCGGGGTGCGAATTTCATGGCTCATATTAGCGAGAAACAAGTTCTTTGCTCGCGTATGTTGTTCTGCTTTTTGCTTGGCTTCCTTTAATTCTATTTCCTGTCTTTTTCGTTCACTAACATCCTGTAATATTCCTTTAATAACCGGTTTATAATCAGATGTTATAGGTTGTTTGGAAGCAAAGCTTTGAATATGAATGTACCGGGGCTTTCCTTGTAAAACAATTCGGGCATCGCACTTAAACTCCTTCCCTTCAAAGGCATACTGCATCTGCCTGCCCATTTCCTCCACATCTTCTGGGTGAATTTTAGAGAGGAATTCTTCGAAGCTGTATTCTAGCTTATCCAAATTAAGGATGTTTAAACTCTCTGGTGCCAGGTGCAATTTCCAGGTGGCAAAATCGTAGTGCCAGGAGGCGAGTTTGGCAGATTTAATGGTGTTTCTTAGCTCCTCTTTTGCTTGTTCCAGTTTAACCAGGTTGGATTTAATATCCGTCACATCCTTAAAAACAACCAGTTGCTTATCGTTTTTGGATGCAGTAAGGTGGTCAATGGTTAAACGCAGTTCGCACCATTCACCCTGTGCATTTGTAACAGAGATTTCCCCGTCATAGGAAGTACTGTCACTCTTTAATAGATAGATTTTTTTGCCGCTTTTTTGGTCATCTACTAATGAGTTTGCATCACCGTTCGATTTTTCAATCGGACTATTTAAAACTTCGTGTAGGGGTTTTCCTATTACGTTTTCCTTCCGCGTTCCTAACATGGTGTGCATTCCACTGCTGAATTCCAGCACTTTTCCACTTGCATCCAGAATGCTAAAAAGGATGTGATCGTTTTCAACTATTGATCGATGCAGGGAAGTTCGATCATCCAGTTCTTTCTCAAGCTTTTTTCGCTGAGTTATATCTCGAATGGCTACCAGTTTACCCTTGCTTCCTTTGTGAAAGGCGGGTTTTCTGTTCACCTCTATGTGGATTAAATCGCCTTCTCTTGTTTTGGCCTCCACCTCATAAGTGCTCAGCGATTCGTCCTTTATGGTATTACGCCAGGCCTGTAAATCATCAACGGCTATGAATTTATCACTGGGCTGTCGAATTACGTCTGCTAATTCGGCCTTAAAGATTTTAAGGTACATCCGATTGCAGTCTATAATCTGGCCATCTACTTCTAACGCAATACCTTCAAAGGAAGACTCGGTAAAAAACTTAAAGCGCTCCCTTTCCTTTATCAGTTGGTGGTCGAAATAAATTAGATCGTTAATGTCTCGCGCAATGGCAAACCACTTGTTATCGCTAACAATTCCTGTGAATGAGTGCCATATTTTTTTGGAATCGTAGCTTACTAATCTTCCTCGCCAATCGTTGAGGTATTTTTTACCCAGTAACTCATGCCGCAAATTGGCGGAATTAGACTCCAGATCATCCTCAAAAACAAAATCCAGAATGTTCTGCCCTATTACTTGCTCCCTTGTGTATCCCAGGTTTTTGTTAAAAGCGCGATTGGCAAATAGGATTTTACCATCCAAATCCAGTTCTAAGAATATGTCGGTAGAAACCAACCCCAACCTGAAAAAAGCATCCAAACTGTTCTCTTTCAGTTTAGTTTCCAGTTCCCGGGCTTCGGTTTCAATATCCAACTCTATGAGTTGACAGAGGTTTTTGGCAAATATGAAATTGCGGTCTTCAAAATTGTTTGTAACCCCCAAGAATATTAAGGCGACTAGCTCCTTTTCCAGCTTAGCCTCAATAACTCGTATGCGGTCTAAAGGGTAAACTTCCCTTAGTTTTTGCCGAATGAGTTGTTCTTCATCGCGCGGATTTACGATGTCTACAAAATCGGTTGATTGAAAGAGTGCCGGATGTAGGTTGCCACTGGTGAAAACTTTATTCCTGGACTGTGAATCGAAAAAAAACAATACTGCGGAGTCAACCTCCGAAATACTCAGAAATTGCTCCGCGAGTAACTTATACTTTTCATTGCGCTTTTCAGAAAAAAAACGCAGAACGTCAAATTGCATAGGCATTAACTACATGCTAGTAGCAAAGGGGTATTTCTGGACGAGCATACCAATCCAGCTGCTGAGCACCATTACTGTTTACCCAATCGGAAAAATCGGGATAAGCGCTAATGATAGAAATTTTAGATCGGGGGTGCAAGAAGCTTTCTGCCCCAAGTACCTCCATTCCCCAAGGATAGTTTTCTGCAGTTTTGTAGTATCTACCTGGTGCAGAGTTATCTTCTTTAGTATTAAATAAACTGGGATCTGCCGCCCCTGATGGGGGAACTCCTGGTAAGTGAATTTCTAAGCCCCGGTTTGCACTTCTGAAAATGAACAGATCTGGGATCAGACTGCTGCCATCTATGTTTGCTCCCTGATTTATATTAAACTCTATGGTGTAACGATGTGGCTGACCGTCTGGGCCTTCACCGTCATTTTTGTATTTGTTTGGAAGGAAATCAAAAATATTATCGCACAAGATGGCTACGGATTGATCTTGTGGGTCTACCGTAGCTCCGGCATTCATATCGCTAAAAATTGAGCCATCGTAGCGAACGAATTCCCCACCTGTTTTGGTAAGTAGTTGTAGTGCGATACCATTGTCATGTCCAGCTCCAATAGCCTTAATTTCTATGTCCAACACAAGCTTGGTAACTTTGTTATTTTTCTTGGTATAGATGTCAAACTTGTATTTTAACACCATGTCATTAAAGTCGTAATCTCCTCTGGAGGGCCAAAGGTCTTCGTATGAGCGGAATGCAAATCCAGAACTTGGATAAGAGAAGCTCGCGGCTACATTTTCATCCTCGTCATCATCATCTTCTCCGTTTCCTACACCATCTCCGTCATCGTCACCGTCCGGATCTTGCTCACTGATTATTCCTTCTGAAATACATTCATCAGTGGAGACCGTGGTTTCGCATTTTTTTACCAAAGCATCGCTTTGCTGATTTAAGTTGTTCGTTTCAATCCCGGTTGCATCGCAAACATCTATAAAGCCCTGGTTAATGGAGAGGCTATTTAATGTGGTTTTGTTGCTTACCTTAAAGACACCCACTCCAGGGCCTCCAAACCCAGACGAGATACTAGGGCCGTTCATAACCAATTCGTTGACGATACAAATGCTCCGGTCAGCCAACAATAGGTTGGCACCACTGTTAAATTCCGCTTTCTTAGTTACTTTAATAGATCCCGAGTTGGTTAAAGTTTTGTTGCACTTAAGGTCTCCATCTACCTCTAAACTGCAGTAATTTTCAAGGTTAGCACCACTGTTAACTTCTAGCTTTTTGTTGATGTTACAGGTTCCAGCATTTATAAAATCACCGGTGTTTACTTTGCAATCACCATCTATGGTAGCTTGGGCTTCATTCAAATTCTCGAAACTACCCCCACCGTTTATATCCATTTTTTGGCAATAGAATTGACCATGGTTTATTACGGTAGCACCATTTAGCTGAAGCTCAGAACTTAGCTCTACAATTCCGTGATTAGTTAAAGTTTTGGTATCACCATTTAACTGCTTTAGCTTGGATGAGGTTAAACGTCCACCGTTGTGAACGATAATTGAAACGGCTTGGTCACCTCCCCAAAAATCTATTTTATTGATTGATACATTTCCACATATGCTCAGGGTTCCAGCTCCTTCAAAACGCAAATCTCCGGTGTAATTGCTGGTCACCTTAACGTGCTCATTGTTCCCCACAATAATTCCTCCTCCATTATTATTCACGGTGCGAATACCGTTTCCATTTGGACAGGCACTTTTAAAATGGGATTCGCTGATATTCTTGGATTGAAAAGTGGCCCGAATTTGTCGGGCCTGTTGTGGGTCATTTACCTTAACATTTCTTTCATTGGTAGCAAAGGGCAAGAATAGATTGGCTTTAGCACAAAACAGGTAGGCCGTATCTATTTGCGCAGTTATTTGTTGGTCGATAGTCACAACAGCATCCGTACTTGGCTTAAAGTACTTCTGTATGCGATTGAACTTGTCGTCTAAAACTTCTAAAACTAAAAACTGGTTTGCTAAGCTTCCCTGAAAAGTGATGGTAGGATTAAATTCTTTTGCCGTGTTCCATGTAAAATCTTCTGGAACATTTAAAGCATCAATTCCCGAACCGTTGTTTTCCGGTATTTCCTTTTCGGGTACTGTGTATTTTTTGCATGCAAGAGACCCAAATAACAACGTGATGATCAAAGAAAATCCAATAAATCTCATGTTTGGTGGTAATTCTAGATTTCGCGGGGGCAAATTTATCAAAATAGTTTTATTTGCCTGAATTTTAATGGATTAAGTCCATTAAGTCTAAAGTGTAGGGAGATAAAATTTAGGTTATTTAGCCCCTTAAGTCAACATCTTATTATGTTTGTGCTTGAACAATATGGTATGAAAAAGATTTACACCCAACTTTTTTTAGCTGTTTGCACTTTTTTTATCGTTGCATGTGCTGAAGATCCTGCAGAACCAACTCCGGCTCAGCCAAATGGAACGGTAAGTCAACGAGGCGTGACCTCCAACTTATTTAAAGCATATAAAGGGGTTGAGGTGAATGTTGATATATCTCCAGATAGTTCGGGGGAGTATTTTCATGATTTGTACCAACTTATTTTTATAGAACAAGAATTGCGGTCGGACACTGTAATTATTACAGCTCCTGGATCTGCTGTTTTTCTATTGAGCATCTATACTCCCGCAGGATCGGGACTTCAGAACGGGAGTTACCGTGCTGCTAACAATGTGTTTTGTCATGCCGATTCCGCAAATCAGGCTTTGTTCTGTGAGGCAGTATTTCAAAAAGACCTTGATGGAGATCTAATGATAAACCAGTTGGAGACCTTGCAGGCTTTGGAAGGTATCGTTAAAATTAGTGGAGAGGGTGCCAACCGGGAATTTAAGTTTGTGGGGAATACCGCAGATCAAATTCAATTCACGATGGAATACCGCGGAGAACCAGCCGAATTAAAAGCCAGTTTCACCACCTTTTAGTCTTTCGTTTTCTTAGGAATTACCCGTAGCGTTCGGTAGCTGAAAAAGAGTCCTACAAAGCAAAAAATGGCTCCTGCAAGCATTGGGGCGCCTGCAAAAACAGGGAAATCATTGCTGTCATTGGTGTAGGTTGCAAAAATGAAGGTCATTAAAGGTGGGCCAACAATGGCCGTTACGCTCATCATGCTGGTTAGGGCACCTTGCAATTCACCTTGCTCATTATCTGGCACCTGGCTTGACATTAAACCTTGAAGAGCGGGACCGCAAATCCCACCCAAACAGTAGGGGATGAGGAATGCGAACATCATCCATCCCGAAGAGGCCACAGAAAATAGGATTAATCCACCCACGTAAAGCATCAATCCAACATAAATGGCATTTATCTGCCCTATTTTGGGGATGAGCCAGCGAATTAAAAGACCTTGAACTAAGGCGCTGAGGATTCCAACAAACCCCAAGCTATAACCCACCATAGATTCAGTCCATCCAAACTTAAACATGGTAAAGAAGGACCATGTGGATTGTACAGCATGTGAGGCGATGTACACAAAAAACATGGCAAAAACCAAGCCGCTTAAAATAGGATACTTTTTTAGTTGGATAAGGCTGCCCAAAGGATTGGCTCGTTTGATATTAAACTTCCTGCGTTTTTCGGGGGCTAAGCTCTCGGGTAAAACCAGGAATCCGTAAATAACATTTAGCCCAGTTAAAGCCGCTGCAGCGTAAAAAGGAATGCGCGGTCCAAACTCTCCTAAAACTCCGCCTAATACAGGGCCAATAATAAAGCCTAAACCAAATGCAGCGCCTATTAATCCAAAATTTTGAGCGCGTTTTTCTGGTGGTGAAACGTCAGCAATGTAAGCACTGCAAGTAGTGAAGGAAGCCCCAAAGATGCCCGCTACAATACGCCCAATAAACAACCAGAAGAGCGTAGGGGCTAGCGCCATAAAAACGTAATCTATTGCAAAGCCTATTAGCGAGGCAATCAGTACCGGTTTTCTGCCCAATTGATCCGATAAGCCCCCAATGATTGGGGCGAATGCAAACTGGCAAATGGCGTAGGCAAACAAAAGCCAGCCACCTATTTCGGAAGCGTGGCTAAGGTTCGAACCAGTTAGCTCAATGATTAAGCTTGGAATAACCGGAATAATTATTCCAATGCCAGTTATATCCAACAATAGGGTTACAAAAATGAAGCCCAGGGCGGCCTTGTGGTTTTTCAAAACAGTTTGCTAGGATTAATTACTGAAGATTGCTGGGTACCAGCGTAAAGCGCATCTCATCTGCCTCGATGCGTATTTTTCCACTATCCAGGGTGCTGTATTCGAAAAATTCCTGATGGTTGGCCTCAATGTTTTCCAGGTATAATCTATTTTCTTCCACCCGATAGGCCATGCTGTCTAATTCCGCATCCATATCGTTAAAATTGAGTAAGCCATAATTGCCAGAAAGCTTGGCATATCCATTTTCCTGAAAGGTGATTTTTACTTTAAGAGGTCCCATTAAACTGAGGATAAATTTTGCGGCCATCTCTAGCGAGTCTTGGCCTTCATCGGGTTGATCTAATTGCAATAGATATTCTCCCTGAAAAGGCTGCCTGTTTTTTATTTCATCACTTTGTGTGTTATTCTGGCAAGCCAATACACACAGAAAGCCAAGTGCTGCAAGTAGAAATCTCATGAGCGTTTATTTTGATTGTAATCTTTAATTTTTTCGTTCAAAGCTTTAAAGTCCAATTGACCTTCTGCTTCTATTAAATGGTCGCAGATTGCCATTGCTTTGTTCACCCTGCTCTGTGGGTTTTTTAGCTTATTCACAATGTACAGCAGGTTGCGCTGTTTGCCAGCTGTGAGGTTATGAAAGTATTTTTTAAACAAAGGTTCTTCGGAGAATAAAAAGTCGAGTTCTTCGGGCAAGGGCATTCCGTACTCTGAATTATCGGCCTCGAGGCAGACCTCAAACCGATCTCCTAATTCCAATCCCAACTTTTTGCAATTTCCCTTATTCATAAGGATAAAGCGCAAGCCATTGTATGGCACCAGACCTGCATGGAAACTCAATTGATTATTGATTTGACAGATTACCCGAGTTTGTTCCTCAGCAAGGAATTTCTCGGCTATTTCTTCTGGAACGATAAAATGGCGCTGATAAACAGGGGATTCAAAACTTTCTAGAGTAGCCAGGAATGAAAATTTCACCCTGCAAAAAACGAAAAAAGTGGCCCTAAGACCACTTTTCCAATCGAATATTTTTTGAACTACAAACCGTAAATGAGGTTGTTAATTGGAGAATTAAACCAGCCA
>JBMYJC010000002.1:0-15057 GCA_049594055.1 Luteibaculum sp.
GGGGATGTTGATATTAGTGTTTGCAATAAGCTTCATGTTTTTTTTGGAAAGAAGGCTACCCCCGCTACTTTACCGTCCAGGATCCAGATTGAAAAATGAAAATCTTCTAGGAGTTGGCCTAGTGGTTGCCATTATACTCTTTGGGGTGTTTAAGCAACAATCTTTTATCTACTTTCAGTTTTGAGAAAAGTATTGTTTTTTATAATAGCTGGAATTGCAATTGCTCAGATAGCTTATATGGTTTTGGAGCAAGGGTTGAGGAAGTTTAATCGTTATTACTTTGAAAGGCGAACAGAACTTTTTGAAAACAACCGAGAATTTGACGTCATTTTTCTTGGTTCCTCAAGAACTCAAGTACAAATAAATCCCTGTATTTTTGATAGTATAACAGGCTTTACATCTTATAACTTTGGGATGAAGGGCTGTAATAGCTTTGAAGCCTTAATTATTTTAAGGGGATATCTGGAAAATCACCCCGCACCTAATTACCTAATTTACAACATTGATCACCCTTCGGTTAGGGAGCAGCATACAATTCCAAATTCGGAAATGTACCTCTTCTTTGCACACAACAATGCTGTTTACCAGGGGTTAAACAAAATGGGATATCCTGGTTTTTGGATTCGTTATATACCATTCACCCGACTGTTTTATTTTGATGATTATTTGCGAAATATTGCAATTCAAGGTTGGCTGGGTAAATCACAAATAAAAAGTGGTTCTAATTACTGTAGGGGGCACGAATCTGAGTTAAATGACCGAGTGGATCCATCAACACTGGATACCATAACGGATATTCCTTTTCAAGGACATTTTCAGTATGTCGATGAAATGCTTCGGGTATGCAATGAAAATAAAATTCAGTTGGTGTTTCATCAAACCCCTATTATTTACAGGGGTGATAAACCTACAAGTGGGCAGTCAATATCGGGTCTTGAAAGCTACTGCGAAGACCGTGGTATCCTACTTTGGCGATTTGATACTGTAAAAACGTATGGCCCAGACCTGTTCTACGATGAGGTGCATTTAAATAAAACCGGATCTGAAAAATATAGCGCAGAAATAGCTCGGAAATTTTTAGAACACCTTTAAATGGTAAGTATAATTATTCCAACCTTTAATAAAGCCGATTTTATTGTCGCCACAATACATTCCGTTCAAATACAGACGTACACAGACTTTGAATGTATCATTGTTGATGATTGCAGTACCGATAACTCAGTTAGTATCATTCAGGGTTTGATAGAAAATGATTCCCGCTTTAGGATTGTTGTCAATGATTCTAACCGTGGGGGGAATTATTCAAGAAATAGGGGGACGGAGCTTGCGATTGGCGATTACATAATCTACCTGGACGCAGACGATATACTAGCTACAGATTGCCTGAGACATCGGGTACAATATTTAAGGGAGAATCCCGAATTGGATTTCGCTGTTTTTCCATTAGCAACCTTCAAAAAGGATATTGCAGAGCCCGTACATTATTGGGTGCCTGCAAAAAAAAATGCCTTGCAACGATTTCTTTCACATGATCTACCCTGGCAAACCATGCAGCCAATCTACCGGAAAAGCTTTCTGGTCAATTCAGGTGGTTTCGATCTTGATTTTACCCGCTTGCAGGATGTTGAGTTTCATACGCGCATTTTACATTATGGCTGTAATTTTGAGACTGTTCAAGGCAAGCCAGATTGTTTTTTTCGCATAGATGATTCCAGAGTGGTTACCTCTTTATTAAACCATTATGAAAAGTGGATAGCTGGTATTATTTCCTATGTCAATAAATTCAGGAATTTTAAAAGTGAGTACATAAAATATCTGAATGTAACGGTGCTCATTGGATGTTCAAATCTCATTGCCGCATATAAGCTAAATGACCTGAATAAAAAACAGGTTGAAGAATTTGTAAGGCCCTTATTATCCTTGGTAAAATCTGGGTATCCGAGATTTATTATTCGTTGCTATTGTCAGATTAATCTTTTAGTACCTTTTCATTTGCCTGGGATCCGTATGCTAACTAAAAGCTTGCTTTTGCTTTGAGGATACTCTTTTTAACAGACGGGATTTATCCATTTGTTAACGGAGGAATGCAAAAGCATTCTTTTTTCCTGGCAAAAGAACTCGCCCAGCTGGGTTGTAAAATCACCTTAGCTCATTGCACCTACAATCAGGATGCGCCTGGTGGCGAGCATGTCCTGGATGCTTTGAGCCTAAATGATAAGGAAATCACCGTACACGGGTATCGATTCCCACAAAGAGATAGCCTTCCTGGTCACTATATTCGAGCATCAAAGCATTACGCTAAGCAGCTTTACAGCGATTTTAAACATCGCTTGGAGGAGTTTGATCTCGTATACGCAAAAGGCTTTTGCGCGCTGTATTTTAAGCAATTGCAAATACCCTTGGTTAGCAATATTCACGGCTACGAAATGTATCAAGCCAGTGCTGATTTAAAATCAAAGTTGAATGCATACATTCTGCGGTCTCTGTCGGATAAAATTCTAAGGCAATCCGATTATTTGGCTTCATATGGAGGGAAAATTACTGAGCTATTGCTCAGTCTGAATATTCCAAAAGATCGAATACTGGAAATTCCGGGTGGCATTCAAGTCGAGAGCATTCAAGGGGCCGAAAAAATCAGGGAGGCGAGAAAAGCAATAAAATTTGTTTTTGTAGGAAGGTATGAACGCAGAAAAGGTATTGAGGAATTAAATCTGGCAATAGAAAAGCTTTTAAAAAAGCGAGATGATTTTGAGTTTCATTTTGTAGGACCCATTCCCAAAGCGGCTCAATTAGACAGCGCGGCCTGTATTTATCATGGTCAATTGAAGGGGCAAGACTCCATTTTTGCTGTATTAGATCAATGCGATGTTTTGGTGGCTCCATCACATGCGGAGGGCATGCCTAACGTGATATTAGAAGGATTGGCCCGCGGTTTAGCGATTATTGCAACCGATGTTGGAGCAGTTTCTATGATGCTAGATAGTAGCAACGGAATTTTACTCAAGAAAGCAGAGCCGCTGGAGATAGAAGCTGCGATGCAAAATATTTTAAACAGTGATTCGGAGCGAATCAGGTCCCTCAAACAGTGCTCATTGAAAAAAGCTCAATCCTTTACCTGGCAAAAGATTGCTGAAGAGCACTTTAAACGTTTCACTGAGATTTCTGAAAAGTTCACCAAGAATTTTGCTTAGCCCGGTTTATCAATTTTTAAAAAGACTTCCCGATCCAAAAAACTGGAAGTTATGGTTGCTATTAATTTTATTGCTTCGGCTTCCCTTATTCTTGTATTTAGGTTGGTGCTTTTTTGAGTACGATATCCACCCACATGTTGGTTGGATGATCCAGGCTGCAGACTCCGTTACCTTTTACGAGCCACTCATTAGTTGGGCTGATGGTAATGGCTACGGATTGCCTTGCAGAATGCCTGGTTTAGCCTTTCCCTTTGTTCCCTTGTATTGGCTATTTGGCTCCGAAATAGCCCGCTCTCTAGTGGTAGTTTTTCAGTTTGTTCTTACAAGCATATCGGTTTATTTGTTGGGGCAAATTGCATTTAATCTTTTCCCTAAAAGGTTCAGTTTTTATTTGGTTGTTGTGCTATACGCGCTGTTTCCGTTAACAGCAACATATGATTGGATTGGTTCGGCAGATAGTATACATGTTTCCTTACTCATAATAATACTGTGGTTCTTTATTTTAAAAACACCAAATTCCCTGTGGCAGGTATTATTGCTTGGCCTGCTGTTGGCCTGGGCTATATTCATTAAGGAAGTTTTTATCGTATTGGCGCCCATATTCGCTTGCTATCTTGTAGCCTCAATTCTACGGTCAAAAGAATATATCAGTAAAGCATTCCGGTATGCCATAGTCTTGGCATTACCTGGTATTGTATTAGTTGCTGCTTGGACCGGAAGAAACTACAAGCTGTACCAGGAACTTATTCCCGTTCGACCTCCGGTAGAATGGTGTTATTCATCTATTAATCAGGAAGTACAGGCTGCGTGGAAATTAGTAGCCGCTTGGGGAGTAGATGTTGGACGATTTGGGGCTTATTCGGATTGGTTTCGATCCAAAAAATTTGGTGTAGATGCATTCCCATATCCAGAAAGGGTATTCACCAGTGGGTATAACTTGGATAGTTTGGAATTGCTAAAAAATGATGTTCAGCAATCGCTTGCCCAAACACCAGTAGAAAGCTCCTCAAGGCTTGAATCAAAAGTTATTGAAAGGTCTGATCGCTTTTTAGAATCTTACAAATCAGAAAGGCCATGGTCCTATTACATATTTAATCGGTTCAGGCTTAGTTTCCAATTAATGTTTCCAGATCGCATTGATGGACTCCCTTTTCCAGCTTTTGCTAACATGGGATTTGTTCAAAAACTAATTAAGGTATTTACTTGGTTGCTCTGGGTACTCTCCTCGGTTTCTATTTTTCTTGGGTTCTGCTTGTTTTACAAAAAAATTCTTCGGCTAAAGAGAAAAGTTATACTAGTATTTGCGCTTCCCCTCGCAGTTATTTTTCTGTTATCATTTTTAGTTGGGTTCATAGAGCAACGTTACTTTTTAACGGCTCTGCCAATCTCAATTCTCTGGCTGGGGTTAATTTCGGGTAAACTTTTTACCAGGCTAGCAGAAAGAGGCAAAAATTAGAACATTAACGCTTTTAGTTGTCAGACCGATTAGTGTACTTTTGATCGGACTTTGAATTGAAAAAAAAGGAATAATGAATATTGGAATTGTTGGCTACGGCTACTGGGGAAAGAACATTGTCAGAAATTTTAATGCGCTGGAGTCTTGTACAGTTACTACAGTCTGCGAGGCCAACACAGAACGGCATTCCGCCTTCAAAAAATTATATCCGCATATTGATATCATCACCAGTTTTGATGAATTAATTTCAGATTCTGCAATCACTGGAATAGTAATTGCCACCCCGGTGGACACCCATTACCCACTGGCTAAAAAGGCATTACTGGCCGGTAAACATGTATTGGTGGAAAAACCGATGACCAGCTCGGCTTCTGAAGCAATCGAATTAAATGAGATTGCCGATGAAAGAGGTTTAACCCTAATGGTGGATCATACCTTTTTATACACAGGAGCGGTACAATACCTTAAAAGAACGGTTGAAAATGGTGCAATTGGGGATATCAGTTATATTGACTCTACCCGCATTAACCTCGGATTATTCCAACATGATGTGAATGTACTCTGGGATCTAGCGCCTCACGATATCTCGATTTGTTACCACCTGATTAATAAAAAGCCAATCTCCGTATCTGCGACTGGAATATCACATACGCCCAACGGAATTGAGAACATTGCCTACCTCACGCTAAAGTTTGAAAACAACGTAATTGCTCATTTTAATTGCTCCTGGGTTTCTCCTGTAAAAATCCGACAAATGCTGATTGGAGGAGACAAGAAAATGTTGGTATTTAACGATATGGAGCCGTCCGAAAAAATTAAGGTGTATGATACGGGGTATGAGGTTAAGTCGGATGAGGATAAAAAGATGATTTCAGCAGACTACCGAACTGGAGACATCCATGTACCTAAAATCCCAACCACCGAAGCCCTTTATCTAATGGCCTCAGATTTTGTTGAGTGTGTAAAATCCGGGAAAACTCCAGTTAGTTCTAAAGAATTAGGCGCTGCAGTTGTGGAGATTTTATCCGCTGCCCAGAAGTCTATTAGTAACCAGGGAAAGGAAGTCTTATTAGGTAGTGATAAAGTTTTAAGCTAATGGCAATTCTAAATGAAGAAGGCCCTCTGCGGGTTTTGAAAAATGTTGAAGTAGGTGAGGGAACCCGCATTTTTAATTTTGTTAATGCCTATGGCTGTGTAATAGGGGCAGAATCCAAAGTGGGTTCATTTGTAGAAATACAAAAAGGCTCCAGCATTGGGAGCCGATGTAAAATTTCAAGCCATACATTTATCTGCGAAGGGGTTCACATTGGTAACAATGTTTTTGTAGGGCACAGTGTAACTTTTACCAACGATCGCTTTCCAAAAGCAACAAACCCAGATGGCAGTATGCAAACGGATGAAGATTGGACCTTGGAGGAAACCCGAGTAGAAGATTTTGTTTCCATAGGTTCAGGTGCCACCATAATGTGCGGAATAACCCTGGGAGAAGGTTGTTTGATTGGAGCTGGAGCCGTAGTTACTAAAAGCGTTGAACCAAGAACAGTAGTTGCCGGAAACCCGGCTCGTGTTATAAAGAAACTAGATTAATCCATGAGCGATTTAAAAGAAAAAAAAGCAATTCCCTGTCTGGATCTAAAAGGACAGCATGAACAGGTGAAAGCAGAAATTTTTGAGGCATTTGAACAAGTGTACGCAAACACGGCGTTCTCTGGCGGACCTTTTGTGAAATCCTTTGAGGATAACTTTGCAAAATTCTGTAATACAGAATATGCCGTTGCTTTAAATACCGGAACCACAGCTTTACATTTAGCAATGTTAGTTCTGGGCATAGGTGAAGGAGACGAAGTAATTATTCCTGCAAACACCTTTATTGCGTCTCCGTGGGGACCTTCGTATGTAGGAGCGACTCCCGTTTTTGTCGATTGTACTTCCGATACCTGGGAGATAGACCCAAATAAAATTGAAGAGAAAATTACCGCTAAAACCAAGGCGATTATTGGAGTTCACTTATACGGTCAACCCTTTGATGTGGATGCCGTAAAGGCTATTGCAGATAAGCACCAGCTGCATCTCATCGAAGATGCTGCACAAGCCCATGGGGCGACATACAAAGGAAAAAGCATCGGAGGTTTTGGGGCAATGGCCTGTTACAGTTTTTACCCTGGTAAAAATTTAGGTGCCTGCGGTGAGGGTGGTGGTATTACTACCAATAATGCAGATTACGTGAGGCATTTGCATAGTTTGCGTAACCATGGAATGGTGGAAAGGTATTACCACGATGAAGTAGGCTATAATTACCGCATGGGTGGATTAGAAGGAGCATCATTAGACGTTAAATTAAAATATCTACCACAATGGAATGCGCGGAGGCAGCACATCGCTAAGCGTTATTTAAGCGAGGTGAATAACCCTAAGATAAAGATGCAGCACCAGCCCGATGCAGTGCAATCCGTTTATCACCTTTTTGTAGTCACAGTTGAAGACCGTGATGGATTTGTGGAGTACCTTAAGAATAATGGGGTTAACCCCGCCTTTCACTACCCGGTTCCTTGTCATTTACAAAAGGCCTATGCGCATCTCGGATACAAGGAGGGAGATTGTCCCAATGCTGAATATCTAGCTAAACATTGTGTTAGTTTACCCATGTTTGCAGAGCTTGAGGATACAGAGGTGGATCATGTAATTGAGGTTTTGAGGAACTATTAAATGGTTGATTTACAGATAAATATTGAGAAGTACTCTAATCAAATTAATTCATTTCTGGATTCCTTCCAGTCCCCGGCGGTTTTAGCCTATCACTATTCTTTTTATCAAGAAATTCTTGAAAAAATTGGAATTGGTGATGTAGCTAATTTGGTTGTTCGCGATAAAACGGAAAAAATCATTGGTTTTTTGCCAGCATTTTCTAAAAATGGTGAGTTTGGTAAGTTCCTATGTGCAATGCCATTTTTTGGCCCCAATTGTGGTGTAATTGCAGATCCTGAACATCAAAGCCAAGTGCTAAAGTTAGTACTCGATTTCATTGACCAGCTTGGAAAGAACCAAGAAATATTTGGGGCTACCATATATGAAGGCTTTTTGCCCGTTGAATCGGAAAAGCAAAAAAAATTATTGTTGTCTTGGTCTACGAATACACAGCCCAAGTTCGGGACGTATATAGATTTAAGGAATTATAAAATGCCCTCATCTGTGAGCTATGATGTCAGAAAAGCTGAAAAAAACGAGATTTTGATTAGCTCGGAAATCAACGATTCAATATGTAGTGATTTTTACAAAATTTACCTAGATAACTGCCAAAAATTTGGTATTCCAATCAAACCAAAAACGGTTGTTGACAAGCTTTTGGAGATGGCCAGGAAATCAGAAAGAGTTAAATATTATGGGGCTTTCAAAAGTGGCCATTTAATCTCTGGGTTGATAGTTTTGTACGGTCCTCAAACGGTAAGTTATTACTTGCCATGCTCCGATTTAAAATACAGGAATTTGCAAGCAAATTCCTTGCTTATTGCCCACGCCATGGAGGAGGCGCAACAGAATGGCATGAAAATTTGGAATTGGGAGGCTTCTCCCGATAAGGATTCTGGAGTGTATAAGTTCAAATCAAAGTGGAATAGTTTAGAATATGACTATTCAGTTTTCAATAAAATTTACAGTGAGCAAGTAGTAGCGCAATTGACTCAAAACAAGTTGGAAAATAGTTACCAATATTTTTTTGTATATCCATTCAACCTTATAACGGAAAGTTGAAGCTTACAGTACTAGGTGTAAATACAATATCCTCCATGCTAATGGAGATTTGTCAGGAAAATAATACCTATACATCATTTGATGCATTTGATGATAACCTCAATTTCGTTGGATCTGAACTTCGTGGATATAAAGTAATAAATTCGGTATCCCATTTTTTTTCAGATAGTAAGACATTTGAAAATCGGAATGTTTTTATTGCACTAGGGGAGAAACACATAAAGACAAAAAAAATCTGGTTTGAAAAATGCCTCAGGCTCGGGATTAAAATAGGGTTACCTGCAATTTCTAGATCTTGTCATATTGGCTCTAACTCCGAGATTGGATTAGGAAGTATTGTTGCAGCATCTTGTACCATTGCCCAAAGGGTTTCTATAGGGAATAACGTGGTTATTTGGTCTGGATCGGTAGTTGAGCATGACTCAATTATTGAAAGCCATTGCTATATAGGCCCTGGTGTTGTATTTTCCGGATTTTCGAAAATTAGAGAAGGCGCACTTATTGGGTCGGGTGCAGTAATTCTTCCAGAGGTTAATATTGGTAAATTTGCGCTAGTCGGAGCAGGCGCTGTGGTAACAAAAGATGTTCCAGATTTCGCTATAGTTAAAGGCAACCCAGCTAAGTAGGGTATTTCCATGTTATCCATTATTGTACCAGTTTATTACGAAGGAGCTCAGGTAGAGAAGCCATTTGTCACCATTACAAAGTTAATGGACGATGAAAAGATCGATTTTGAATTGATCTTTGTTGACGATGGAAGTGGTGATGATTCATTTAATTATTTGTGCCAATTAGCAGAACGCGATAGTAGGGTTAAAGTCCTAAAGTTACTTTCTAATAGCGGGTCTCATATGGCTATTCGTGCCGGATTAGAACACTCTTCTGGCAACATGGGGGTATTTTTATCATGCGATTTGCAGGAACCAGCTGAATTGATTCCAGAATTATTAAAGAAGCTAAAGGGAAAAACAGATATTGTATTAGCGGTTCGGAAAAGTAGGGATGATTCCTTTTTTGACCGCATAATGTCCAGAATCTTCTTCGAAATGATGAAGAAATTTGTTTCTTCAAAAATTCCCGAATCCGGATCTAGTATGTATTTGCTAGGAGCACGAGCATTAAAAGCTCTGAAAGAGTATCCGGAACGAAATTTAACCCTAGAAGGGGTATTCATTCTTAATAACTTTGTTTACGAAACTGTATTATATGATCGAAAGGCAAGGGAGCACGGCAAATCCAGGTGGACCATTTCAAAAAAACTGAAGATTTTTGTCGATTTCTTTGTTGCGTACTCATATGCACCAATTCGATTTGTTACTGTTATTGGGATATTATTTTTTGCCCTAGGTTTTTTATGGTCTGTTTATCTAGTAATTCGGTACTTCACAGTTAATGATTTTGTGGATGGTTGGCCTATGCTAATATCGATATTGTGCTTGGGTTTTGGTATTACCAATATTTCATTAGGAATAATAGCAGAATACCTATGGAGGACATTGGATGAGGGACGTCGGAGACCAAAATATATAATTGAAAAGAGAATAAATTTCTGAGAATAACAAAATGAAATTATTGGTAACAGGAGGCGCCGGATTTATTGGCTCCCATTTGTGCGATTTTTTATTGAGCCAAGGTCATCAGGTGATCTCGCTAGACAACCTGGTAAATGGTAAGGAGGAAAATCATGAAGTGGCATCAGCCAATCCGAATTTTCAATTTATTAAAGGAGATATCCTCAACCTGGATGATTGTAAGGCGGCAGTTTCCGAGGTGGATTTGGTTTTTCACCTAGCATGCCTGGGGGTTAGGCACTCTATCCATAGTCCCATAGAAAACCATGAAGTAAATGCTACGGGAAGTTTAAACATATTGGAGGCCTCAAGGCAGGAAGGCGTTAAACGCTTTATCTATGTTTCCACTTCAGAGATCTACGGGGATATAAAGTCATTCCCTATTGCGGAAGACGGTGTTCCCTTACCTAAAACGGTTTACGGGAGCAGTAAACTTGCTGGTGAAAACTATGCCTATTCATATCATATTTGTTATGGTATGGATGTAACGATAACCCGAATATTTAATAACTATGGTCCACGGGCCCACTACGAAGGTGATGCTGGAGAAGTAATTCCAAGAAATATTGTGCAAATCCTGAATGGGAAACGCCCTGTTATTTTTGGGGACGGAGGGGTAACTCGTGATTTTTTCTTTGTAAAAGACACCGCTAAAGCCCTGGGAAGGATCATGGATCAAAAGAAGCTTGCTGGCCAGATCATCAACATTGGTACTGGTGTAGAAATCACCATGAAGCATTTGCTGGAAACTCTATTGGAACTTATGGGGAAATCGCAGGAATTGCCAATTCAATATTTACCCGACAGACCGGCAGATGTACCACGTCTTTGGGTGAATCCAAATAAGTTCAGGAACTTAACAGGTTGGAGTGAAATGGATGCTATGAATTTTGAGGAAGGGTTAAAAGAAACCATAGCCTATTACAGCGCATTAAACAAAGACAGGGATCTGTTATCTGAAGTCAAGCTCAATAACTGGGAGAAATAATGATACCGATTGCAAAACCATTTTTGGGCGAAGAAGAAGCAGCTTTAGCCCGCGAAGCCATTTTAAGTGGATGGGTTACACAGGGTCCTAAAGTTAAGCAGTTTGAACAAGACTTTTGTGCATTCACAGGAGCCAAACATGCGGTAGCTGTGAGTAATTGCACTACGGCTTTGCATTTGGCCATGGTGGTATCAGAAATTGGAATTGGAGATGAGGTTATTTGTCCATCCATGTCCTATGTGGCAACGGCAAACAGCGTCCGTTATGTTGGTGCTACACCCGTTTTTGCAGAAGTAAATCAGGAATATAACCTCGATATTGAGGACGTAAAACGAAAAATCACACGGAAAACCAAAGCTATTTTGCTGGTGCATCAAATTGGTATGCCTGCCGATATAGATGCTTATTCTGACTTGTGTGCCGAAAGGAATTTAACCCTTATAGAAGATGCGGCTTGTGCTATTGGTTCTGCCTATAAAGGAAATAAGATAGGCTCACATTCTAATTTGGTTTGCTTTTCCTTCCATCCAAGAAAGGTAATTACAACCGGAGATGGTGGCATGATTGCAACCCAGAGTGAGGAAATTGCTGATAAACTTCGTTTATTGAGGCAACACGGTATGTCGGTAAATGACCGTGTGCGCCACGAGTCCAAAAAAGTAATTGAGGAAGATCACGTGGTTTTGGGCTACAATTATCGATTAACGGATATACAAGCTGCCGTTGGAATTGAGCAGCTCAAGCGACTTCCTGGAATTATTGAGGAGCGTAGAAAAATTGCTCAGGTATATCACGATGCTTTTAAAGATTTACCAGGAATTGTACTACCACTGGAGAACCCCGGGTATTTTTCTAACTATCAGTCTTATTCCGTCTGGCTAAAGGATTATGATAAGGCATTTCGAGATCAGGTGATGCAAAACTTGTTGGATCAAGGTATTGCAACGCGCAGGGGGATAATGACTGCACACCGGGAAACAGCATACCAGGGATTTACTGCAGATTTACCCTTAAGTGAGCACTTTGCAGATACCAGTATCTGCCTACCACTTTTTGTGCCCATGAGTCAAGCTGACATACAAGCTGTGATTGTTAATTTCAAAGCCCAGTTTAAATAGATGCGGCTGCGAAATAGCGGTTTTAATCATGCTATTCACAATTTCCGAGGTTTAGCGGCCTTAGCTGTATGCTTGTTTCACTTTGTATCAAAAACCAAAGACTTTCTCGAGGACACCATACTTGGCGAATTATGTAATTATGGCCATTATGGAGTGGAGGTGTTCTTTACAATTTCGGGTTTTGTAATTGTTAAAAACCTGAATGAGTCCAGTTATAGCTTATCTCATTTTTGGAAGTATTTTAAGAAAAGATTAATTCGCTTAGAGCCACCCTACTTAGTTTCTCTGTTTTGCTTGTTGCTTGTTTCTGCAGTGATCATTGAGTATAAAGGGCAGGCATGGTCGGAATTCCCAGATCTTACTAACATATTACTACATATAGGTTATCTCATTCCAGTGCAAATTAGCCCTCACTCCCTGGAAGGTTATAATTGGTTATCTCCAGTTTATTGGACACTGGGAATTGAGTTTCAGTTTTATATCATAATGGCTTTGGTTTTTCCGGTATTTAAAAAATATCAGTATGGTGCACTGGTTTTTATGGGCTTGATGGCCATTTTAAAGCTTATTTGGCATTTCAACCCAGAACATCAATATCTCCTTAGTAGTCATTTCCAATTTTTTACCCTGGGTATTGCGGCTTACTTGATTGCCAATTATCGCAATCCTGCGGATCTCGTTATTTTCGGCCTAATTCTAATCATTAACTTTTACTGGGGGTGGAGTTGGATTCTTTTGTTTAATGGCCTAATGGTTTTACTATTTCTATTTTTACCCAACATCAAGCTTAAGGGGTTTTATTTCTTGGGCACCGTTTCTTATAGTTTATATCTCTTTCATGCAGTCGTTGGGACCCCATTGTTAAATTACACTAGTCATTATGCAAAAACATTCCCAGAAAAATTGCTTGTCTTAGTGACTGTACTTGCTATTACCTTGGGTCTTAGTTACACTATTTATTTGTTTGTTGAACGACCTTCCATGCGTTGGTCCAAAAGGATAAGCTACAAGGAGTAAAACATGCCCAAAGTAACTTATTTTCCAGGGTTAAACGCCCTACGCTTTTTTTCAGCCGCTGCTGTTTTAGTTACCCATATAGAGCTGTATAAAGCATTGCTTAATGTGCCGAGTTCGGTTTATTTGAACCCTGCTGTGTTTTATGCAGGCGGTATGGGGGTAGATTTCTTTTTTGTGCTCAGTGGCTTCCTCATTACTTACCTTTTATTATTGGAGATTGGAAAATCTGGCAAGGTCGATTTTAAAGCGTTTTTTATGCGCAGGTTACTGCGTATTTTCCCCCTGTATTATTTGTTGATTGTTTTTGGGGTCATCCTAAATCTCAAATTTGAATATTTTTCTCTGGGTGGTTACACCACAGATTTTATGGCCAACATAGGTGAAAACATCTGGCTCTATTTTACCATGTTACCCAATGTTGCCCTTTCCGTATATCGCCCCATTCCCCACATCGGCCAAGTTTGGTCCATTGGGGTTGAGGAACAATTTTACTTAACCTGGCCTTTAATAATTCCCTTCTTGTACAAGGGAAATAGATTGTGGTATTTGCTGTTTGCAATTATTGGAATAAAGGTGGCCTTAGTGCTATTTGCTGACCAACTACCCTTAAGTATAACAGGTCGTGAATACCTGTTTAAATATTTGGCGATGTCCAGGTTTGAACTAATGGTCGCAGGTGGAATCCTCGCTAAAATGATCTTTGATAATCAAATTTCAGAACGAGTGGCGCGATTGACAAGATCAAAGATTTTGTTTGCCTTATTGATTGCCTGTGTTTTGGCTCTACCATATTTGATGCCTGAATCCATCATTGACGGGATTCATTTGATCTACGGAATTCTTTTTGTGGGCATATTAGCTTGCATTGTGGTGAACAGGCAAATAGGAGAAAGCTTAGATCGTGTGAAGTTTTTGAATTACTTCGGTAAAATATCCTACGGCATCTACATGTACCAAATGATTATTGTATTTGTGGTTGTCAAATTTTTCTCAGCCCTGTTCAATTACGGTTCCGATAATGCCCTGTTATTTAATTTTTATGTTTACTCGGTGAGTGTGATTTTAACCTTGGCAATCTCGGCATTGTCTTATGAGTATTTTGAAAAGGGCTTTTTGAGACTCAAGAACAAACATCAACGGGTTTAGCACTGGAAAGTCTTTAAGCAGCTTCATTCTCTTGTGCAGCAATTGTTTTTGGTTTCGTAAAACTTTGCCTACTTCTTTTTGCAGTAAGTTCATATAAAACCAAAAATAAGGGGAAAGCCTGACTTATATAATTACCAGTACGCAGCAAGCGCATAACAAGAAAAATAAATATTGCAATATTTATTTTTACCAGTACTTTGGGCGTTTCCGCATTGGCTCTAAAGGCCATTAGGTTTACTAGGGTAAAAAGTATAAATAATGTAATTCCCAAATAACCCGTTTCTGATAATAACCGGTTTAATAGAGAATTTGCATCCTTTGAATTTAAGTCGCCATAAATTATGTGGTATTCTCTAGGAAAGTATAGGTCAAAAAATCTTTCAAAATTTACGGGGTGGGTGCCAATTCCAGAACCTAATATGGGGCTGATTTCAACTGATTTTAATGCAATGATTAAATTCGAATACCAGGCAAAGCTGCTACTATTGATCACCATTTCCGGATCATAGTCGGTGTAGGACACATCTCGATTCAAGGCAAGGAGCGAATCATTAAGTTTTTCTTCAACGGATGAAAAATTTACTGCATCTGGTTTTAAAAATAATATCACTGCTGAAATAAGCAAGGCAAGTTGTAAGGATCTAGCTCTGGTTTTTTTGTTTTCCAGTAAAAGCATCAATGGAATTAATGGCAGAATAGTGATTGCAGTGGTAGAAAAGGTGAAAATTATGGCCATTAAAATTAACGCACTGGCTAAAAGATACTTTTTTTGATTGCTATCTAAATACTGACTGATACCATAGTAAAGCGCTGGAGTTAATAC
>JBMYJC010000002.1:15067-19017 GCA_049594055.1 Luteibaculum sp.
ATACTGAGGCAAGAAAGTAAGGTTCACCCATAATTCCCCAAACCCTGTAAAAACCATTGTCATACAACATAGCGTATCCAAACCCAGCACCGAGAATCCATGCGATTTCCTGAACAATAGCGTGAATGGATATCCAAATAGATAACATGAAAAACAGGGTGAAAATATCTTGGATATAATCTAAGTTGTGTTTAAGGAATTTTATAAAGACTAAGCTGACAAAAGTGATAGCAATAGCTTGTTTAATCACCAGGAAGTATGGGTACTGCATGAATGTGGCGGCTACAAACGAGAGGGCTATAATAATTGTGAGGCCTTTCGTGTAATTTAAATTTAGCCGAGGGGATTCTTGTTGGATGGGTTTAATTAAGTATATAATGTAGGGAATGTAGTAATAATAAAACTCGAATGGTAAACCCAGACCTTCTATTTTATATGCATCCAGAAAAATAGAAGCAACCAGCCAAAATTCTAATTTTAAAAAGTTTTTTGTAAATAATTTTAAGTCGAAAAATCTATTGGGCAGGTATATCTTGTCCATTGCTTACGTAAGATGAGGCCAAATATCGCATTTCTTTCCATGGAGCTTTCTGGTTATTGGATTTCAGGCATAGAAGAGCTTAAAAAACCGGCCAATGTTCTTGTAATCCATTATCCTACAAACAAAGAGGCGCCATTCAAACAGTCCCTGGACTCAGCCTATAACATTAAGCCGCGGTCTGAAAAAGAACTCAACAACATCTTGGATGAATTTGCTCCCAATGCAATTTTTGTTTCTGGTTGGGCAGACAGGGAATACAAAAGAATGGCTCAACAATTTGCAGACAGGATACCTGTGGTACTTTGTGTAGATAATCCATGGAAAGGGACCTGGCGGCAGTTGATTAATGTTGCTTTGGCAATCCGCTTGCGAAAATGTTATAATGCAGCCTGGGGCTGTGGGCCAGGTCAGCTAGCATACCTCAAAAAATTAGGATTTAATTCCATTGCGCAAGGTCTGTATACGGCAGATGTGGCGCTTTTTAATGGAGCTTCTGAAGCAGACCATGCTAATTCATCGCAGCTTGTTTGTGTGGCCCGCTATATCCCACAGAAAAATCTTCAAGCCCTTTGGACTGCATTCGCTAATGTTTCCAATGATTTTCCCGACTGGGAACTACACTGCTTTGGTTTTGGGGCAGAGTGGGATAGTAGACTTCGTCACGAAAAAATCATTCATCATGGATTTACCCAACCAAAAGAGCTAAGCGAAATGGTGGAGCGTTCAGCTGCATTTGTATTACCTAGCTTGGAGGAACATTGGGGTGTTGTAGTGCACGAAATGGCAGCCTGTGGTTTACCCCTGCTACTTAGTGAAGCTGTAGAAGCCAGACATAGTTTTTTAATTGAATCTGAAAATGGATTTGCTTTTAATCCCAACCGTGTAAGTTCCATTGAATTATGTTTGCGGAATTTCATGGAATTATCGAGTGAGAGGAAAAAGCAAATGGGACAAAAAAGTAGGGCCTTGGGTTTAAAACATAATCCTACCAAATGGGCCGAAATTGCCCTTTCTTTTCTAAAATAGGATGTGCGGGATAGCTGGGATTTTTGGTGTTTGTGAGGATAGAACGGCTGCGCTTCCGCGTATGTTAAAGGCTATGGAACATCGCGGCCCGGATGCAGAGGGAACTTTTTATGACAACAATTTGGCGTTGGGGCATAGGAGGTTATCCATCATCGATTTAAGTGCAGCGGCCAACCAACCTTTTATTTCCAATGATGGAAATCTGATCCTCGTTTTTAATGGAGAGATTTACAATTATAGAAAGCTTAAGGATCAATTAAGCGATTACCCTTTTCGAACAAACTCCGATACCGAGGTAATCATTGCAGCGTATCAAAAATGGGGCAGCAACTCTTTTGCCAAGCTGGATGGAATGTTTGCTTTTTTCCTGTTTGATAAGAATGAAAATCGAGTTTTTGGCGTTCGGGACAGGCTTGGAATTAAACCCCTGTATTACGCAAAGAGCAGTGATGGAAAGTCTTTGCTTTTTGCCAGTGAGTTGCGCGCGCTATTAAAATCTGGATTGGTTTCGGGAAAACTCTCTGAAAATGCCTTATCCCAATATTTAGTTTTTCAGCACAGGTTTGGCAATGATACCTTGTTAGAAGAGGTTTCTGAGGTTCCACCCGGAAATTGGTTTGCTATGAATCCTGAGCAAATAGAAACTCCACGATTTGTGCCCTTTTGGAAATTAGCCCAGAATAAGGTAGCAACTCCAGCAACGCCAGAGGAAGCAAAAAACCTTGTTAGGCAGAAATTGTTTGCAGCGGTTGAGAAGCGCTTGGTCGCGGATGTACCCTTCGGGGCTTTCCTGTCTGGGGGAATGGATTCCTCTGCACTGGTCGGAATCATGTCTCAACTTTCAGAAGGAAGTGTTCATACCTTTCATGTGAGTTTTACGGAGGAGGAATACAGCGAGGCAAAATATGCAGAAACAATCGCTAAAAAGTGGAATACCAACCACAGTGAACTCAGACTAAGTCCTACTGACCTACTCAATGAAATTCCAGATGCCATTGCGGCATACGATTATCCGGGGGTGGATGGTATAAACTCTTGGGTGGTAAGTAAAATGACCAAGAAAGCAGGCATTACGATGGCGCTAAGCGGGAGTGGGGGTGATGAATTATTTGGTGGCTACCCGGTATTTAGACATGTTAAAGCGTGGCAGGATAAATCTGCATTGCGCAAGATTACTTCACCGCTGAGTCTATTTTCGGGTTTATTACCTGATGATAAATGGAGGGAAGCAGCTTTTTTAAAAGCACTAGGAAAGGATGCAGGTAGCATATTTCACTTGTTCCGATCCAGGTTAAATCCGAAGCTAGCCAGTCAATTGATGCAGGGTTTTACTAAGGATTACTCCCCAGAAATATTTGGAGAACCTCAAAAGGGAAGTATCTATAGTTGGGTGAGTGAACAGGAAATAAATACCTATCTGCGCAGCGTACTATTGAGAGATACTGACCAAATGAGCATGGCCCATGCCTTGGAAGTCCGCGTACCTTTTTTGGATCATGAATTGGTAGAATTAATGCTTTCCTTGCCCGATGCTTTTAAAATTGGCCCGAGCAACAAAAACCTAATGCGTTTAGCCCTGGGACAAGAAATTTTACCCGATGAGATTGTATTTCGAAAAAAAATGGGATTTGTTTTTCCCTGGAAGGAGTGGTTGTTGGCTGAATTATCATCCCTGGCGCAAGAATCGATTTTAAAACTGGGGAACAATAGATTATTTAATGAGGCAGCGCTAAAATCTTTATGGGCGGATTTTAATTCAGGAAAAGTTTCCTACACAGCCATACTTTCACTGCTTACCTTATCCTCCTGGATGCAACGCAATGGAATTGAGTAGTAGTCTACCTAATCTTCTAATCGTTACTCAATGGTACCGACCAGCATACAAGGCAGGTGGTCCAGTAACTTCACTTTTTAATTTAGTAGAACAACTAAAGCAATATGCCAACATAACGGTCTTGTGTGGAGCTCACGATCTGGGTGAATCAATGCCTTTGGATATTGATTTAGATCGGGAAACAATGCATGGTGGAGTTCGCATAATATATACAAGCACTTTAAAAAGCACCTTAACCTGGTTTAACGAACTAACAAAGCGGATTGATTTTTCTTCAGTTTACTTTAATGACTATTACTCACCCAGATATTTTGTGTTTCCACGCATCATCCTTTCGTTGAAAGGCGATAAGTCAAAACCAGTATTAGCTTTAAGGGGAATGCTTCTACCAGGGGCATTGGCGTATAAGAGCTTTAAGAAAAGGGTATATACTGCAATCATGAGGATTTTTCTTGCATGGTTCAAAACAGAGCTTCACTTCACCTCTGCTCAGGAGGAATTCAGCAGTTTAAAATTATTGGGAAAACATTTAAAACATAAAACCCTTCC
>JBMYJC010000003.1:0-17790 GCA_049594055.1 Luteibaculum sp.
AGACAGTTCATTAATTCGGATGGATGAGAAGAAAAGGGAATCTCCAAGTGCCACCGGGCTAGCCTCCACATGGGGAAAATTCAGGTTATCGGGCAAACGAAAAATCTCAATCAACTCATTGGGTGGATTATTAATGGCAAACTCGCAACCCTCCTTTTCTTGCTGAATCAAGCGATAGGTTTCTGGGTCTGGATTTTGATCTAAAAACTTCCGCTCGTAACGCTCTAAATAGGTTAAAGCCGAGGCGGGTTTGCCCAGGTTCTTTTCCAGCAAGGCATATCTTAAGAGGTATTTCCCTTCGGTAGGTTCCTGCTCAAACAATCTGGAGTAGGCATCGCTAGCGTTGATATAATCCTTAGAAAGCCAGTACAAATCGGCCAGAGCTTTCAAAATTTCAAGGGATTCCCCCTGTCGGGCAACTAATTCCTCGTAATACTCGATAGCCAGATAGTGATCTCCATCCAATTGCGCCGTTTTGGCAATGGATTTCACTTTCCAATCTGGAAGCAAAGCAATGTCTTCATCTTGCCCATAAACCAGAACCGTAAAAAGAAAAATAATTGAGAAGGAGAATATCTGCCTAAAAGCGCTCACAAATAATGGTAGTTCGGTTTAAACGTACTTTTCCGTTCCAAAATATTACACTGAGCTCAACGGCTCCCCTACCATTGGTGGAACTTTTTAAGGAGGAGGTGTTAATGTCGTATGAAATTCCAAAATCCCAGCGCTCGTAGTTCACTCCCAAAACCGCCATCATGGCATCCAGGTTGCGGTTAATTCCAAACCTTCCCAAAATACCCACAAATACGCTCTGTACGTTGGCTGCATTTGGGCCCAGTAAATGGATACTGTAGTTTCCGAACAGGTATTCACTGGCTTTGGTTTGCTCGTGCACCAAGGCTTTGGGCATTAGTACCCAACGTTCTTTAACTGGAAAAGCAAAGCTAACATGAGCAACTTTTCTTATTGGGGTTTTAAACTCGTTGCCTGTAAAAGATTCGTTGGGTTGGGTAAGGTGAAAACCAGCCACACCCATTTTTAGCACCTTTCCATTAAATACCCGCTGCCAGGCAATTCCGGCGTGCAGGTCAAAAAAACCTATGCTGTTTTTTATGGTTTCACCATTGGCAAAACTGGGGTCGTGCAAGCCTGTATTGGGGTCGTACTGGTTTGGAAAAGTGAGTCGCGAGGTATTTAGCCGCTTGTTTACGTAAGAAGGCTGAATCCCAAATGAAATTCGGTTATCCTCCTTTCCAACTGCTACGGCAAGTGGTATGATAAATTTATTGTAGCTAAGCTCGGCTATTCCAGATTCATCGTGTAAAATATAAAGTCCTAAAGAGAACGGTGAATTTTTATCCTCAAGATTCCTTTCGTAACCAGCAGAATAGGATACAAAAGGATAATCCAGAACGCGCCATTGGTTGCGGTAATTAGCTGAGAAGCGCCAAAAGCCATTGAAGTTGCCCGTATTGGCTGGATTTAAACTAAGCGGAGAGGCATCGAACTGCGTAAAATGTACGTCCTGAGAGTACAATTGTCCCCACAAGCCCATCCCAAATATGGAAAAGCAAATAGTTAACTTGGAAATAGCTTTAAAAGGGCGCATTTTTAAAGCTTCAAAAATATATTTAATGTGGAATAGCAATAAGCCTGGGTCAAATGGTTTCGTGAAAGTAACGCTTCTTTTCCTTTTTGGATGGCTGTTTGCCGGAAGTTTAACATTGCAAGCACAGCTGGTTGCCAACTTTGAGGCCCAAAATGGATATCAAAAAACTGATGGCACAGGTATTGTTGTCTGCCGACCCGATGAGGTAGATTTTGTAAGCACCTCAACTTATAATGGTAACCCTATAAACTTTGGCGATCCCGATTACAAGTATGAATGGACCTGCAATCCTCCTATCCCCAATGTAATTACCCAGGAAAGACCATCTGTACCCTACACCGCAGTAGGCAGCTATAATGTTACCCTAAAAATCACCAAAAAGAGCTCAGGAGAATCTGCCAGTATTACCATAAACAATTATGTGGAGGTAGTAGAGAAACCCATTATTGATTTTGCCATTGACAACCCGGTGGGTTGCGTTCCGCTACAGGTTAATCTTACCAATTTATCTACGGTAGCTGGAGACCCTAACAAAACCGTGTACAGTTGGGTGGTATCAGGAGCGGGTTCTGCCAATACAAAAGATGCTTCTTTTAATATTACTAGCCCGGGAAGTTATCCGGTTTCCTTGGAAATTACAGATGAATATGGGTGCTCTCAATTCAAAACCCAAAACAATGCTATAACTGCCAAGCGGCAGCCCAAAAGCGGGTTTAGCAGCGATGTTACCACCGTATGTGATCCACCACTAAATTTCACGCTCACCCCCGATGAAACGGATCCTAACTTTAACTACACCTGGGAGATTGAGAGCTTGGGCAGCTTCAATACCAGAACCGTTAGCGGAGTTTTAAACGCTGTTGGATCGTACGATGTAAAGTTAACCATAGACGGAGGCTTAGGTTGTTTTGCTGAATTAGAGAAAAAGAACTACCTGCAAATTGTGGATTTGGTAGCTGATTTTAGCATGCCAGACACCATTTGCCCAGGTGAAAAAGTGGACTTTAGCTTCACTGGTTCAGGAGCCTCTACTTACAGTTGGGACTTTGGGGATGGAAGTACTTCCAACAAAAAGAATCCCGATAAGAAATGGAATTCGAATGCCGTTGGAAATTTTACGGTTTGCCTCACGGTTTCTTCTGCCGGTAATGTTTGCACCAAACAAATCTGTAAGGTCATTCATATTGATGAGCTGATCCCAAAGTTTACGATTGACAATAAAGTTGGATGTAAGATTCCCCACGTTATAAACGTTGATGCCTCCGGCTCTACATATCCAAACAACACAGACTTTTCTTGGAATTTTGGCGGGAATGGAATTACTGAGACGCATAGCTATAATTCCTTTGGAGACGTTTTCGTGAAACTCACCATGACCTCTCCCACGGGATGTAAGGTTGAAGAAGAACAGGAGGTAAGAATTAGAACGCTGGTACTTGATGCCGAGGCGGATGGAGAGGACGGCTGTGTTCCATTGAATGTGAATTTTACTGACAACACCAATTACAATGGGCAAACCGTAGCATCCCGGACATGGGAGGTGGTTAAAAACACGGATCCCACCACCGTGATTGCCTCTGGCGGCAGTACCGGAAGTTTGAATTTCTCCCACACTTTTACAGACCCCGGACAATACACCGTTTACTTAAAAATCACCAATTCCGATGGTTGCTCCAGTACTAAAACTGTGCCCGTTAGCGCAGGTAGCAAACCTATTGCCGGTTTCTACCTGGAGCCCCAGGACACCTGTGCTTTTGAGTTTACCAATTTTATTGATACCAGCTATGTGATCGACCAGAATGGAAACAAAAGGTATGACTTGATTGACTATTACCTTTGGAAACACCCGGAGGGTCCCAACCAGGTAAAAGACCCAAAAGTAAAATACACCCAAACGGGACACGACACCCTTAACGGAATCCCCGAGGGGACAAGTCCAGGTACCAGAGACCCTTACGATGTTGAATTAATTGTGGGTTATTTCGGGTGCCAGGATACGGTGAAGAAGAGAAATTATTGGGAAAAGTGGGGACCTGTTCTAGGTTCTTTGCAAGGAACCCGACCTTGTGGTAGCGATACCTTGTATGTTTATGGCTCCATGTTTGCCTGGACCTTCAGACAATGGGAATACGATTTTAAGGATACGGATGGGATCAGATCTGACTCCATTATTCAGGAAATATTCCCCAGTTACCAGGATACCACATTCAACGGTTTAACCGTGAATTCTACCACCCATTCGCAAGCAACCGCAACAACGGATACCCTAAAAATTTACGCCCCTACAGGTTTCGATGGAACGGTTACTGTAAAACTCTATAACAACGCTTATGAAAGCTGCGACAGCTGTGCCGCGGAATTTATTTTTGTTTGGGACGATGTGCTTGATTTTAAGTTTAATATACCAGATGCCATATGTTTAAATACAGATGCCGGCTCGGGAAGCGTACCTCTCGTGCCTGAAAATATGACTGGCTCCTTTCGCTGGGTTGCATCTGTTAATGGATCAAACCCAACAGAAATTGGTAGAAATAGAAGCATTACCTACACCCCCGCAGATTCTGGAACCCACCGTATTTGTTTACAGAAAAACTGGAATCAACCCTGTGCAGATCAGGTTTGCAAAGAATTAAAGGTACAGGTTCCAGAGGTGGAGGTTGAACTGCAGTCGGGAAATTTTGTCGGTTGTAGAAACCTAGTGGCTGATGTAGCGGGAAAGGCTTTAAACGGTGATATTATTAATGTCTGGGATTGGTATGTGATAGATACCACCGCAAACCCAAATGATACCATTCAATACATTAATGGGCAAGACCCGCCAGCAATAACGTTTACAAGTTCTGGAGACTTTTTTATTAGCCTGGCCGCAGAAGACGACATTGGCTGTAAAACACAGGCTACTTTTGGAGAAATTGTAAATGTTATTGACCCCAAAGCGGCTTTTACAGTAAACCAAGTAGGCTATTGTTTGGGAGATCCCATCAAGCTAACCAATAACTCCACTTTTGCAGAGCCCCTTACTTACGAGTGGTACCTGAACGATAGTTTGATTTCCACGGAGGAAAATCCAACTAACCTGCTTACAAAAGTAGACACCTTTGATATTAAACTCATTGTTAAAGCTGGAAGCTGTGGGGACACTTTAATTAGGAAAAATGCCATTTCGGTAGACCCCATTCCCATCTTCGATTTTAATGCCGATTTAACCACTGATGCCTGTCCTCCGCTAATTACAAAGCTGAACTCAGAAATGTTTTCGGAAGCGTACAGTGGATATACCTTTGAATGGGACTTAGGAATTCCCGGTGCGGCCTTTGGGGTTGGAGATACTACAGATGCTTTTTACGCTGCACCTGGTTCCTACGATGTAAAACTCACGGTATCCACTCCAAATGGCTGTATAGACTCGGTAATTAAACCCAACTACATTAACCTATCAGGGCCATTTGCGGATGGTATTACCAGCTCGCGAATTGATATGTGTGTAAACGACTCCTTTGACATTACCATCTTGGGAGGGATAAATGCAGATTTATACACATTTAATTTTGGGGATGGAAACTCATTCACAAAAATCCCCGGGGTGGATAATCCCGATTCGGTGTACCGTTACGCCTACGAAACAGGTTTTGTAGACCCCATCGAGGTTACAGTATTTGTGGAAACCAACTCGGGTTGCCGCCAAGATTATTCCATCACCTTAAACGTGGAAGATTTAACCGCCCTTATTGCTCCTATTGAGCCCGATACACTCTGCAGCATCCCTCAAACGGTAACTTTTGTCAATAACTCGGTCTCTTTTACCGACTTTAATTGGGATTTGGGAGATGGCAATGGCTTTACCAAAAACGACACCCGAACTTTTACTCAATACGGTGAATATGAGGTTACCCTGGAAGTGGAAGATAATGTTACCGGATGCCAGGATACTGATAAAAAGAAAATCTGGATTTTCGAACCACCTTCGCTTCAACAACCAAGAGATACCGTTTTATGTGCGAACGAGGTACTGGATTTGCAAATAGTAGGATCGCAAAGTACCGACCTCTATAGTTGGAGCCCCACGAGCGGCTTATCCAACCCGAACAGTAGTCAAGACTCCTCTTTCTTGCAATTAAATCCAGCCGTTTCTACTACTTACAGCATTGTTGGACTTGATACCCTTACCACCTGCACAGATACCGTTAAAGTACTGGTGCAGCGAGATTCCACCTTTATCGATTTTACTTTGGATCAACCCGGTCAATGCGATAACACCCTTCTTGGTATCACTTACCCAACTGGCTATGTAGGATCAACAAACGAGTGGAATATTCAGGGAGACTTTCACAATACCGTAGATAATACCCTGATCACATCCTACCAAATTACCCAGCCAGATACAGTTGAACTTAGCCTGAGCGGATATGATAAAGCAGCAAATTGTGTCCAAACGATAAACAAACAAGTAATTGTTTACCCATTACCTACAGTTGATATAATCCCAGACTCGGTTATATGCGATGGAAGCAGCATTGTACTGGTGAGTAGCGGTGGCGATCAGATTCAATGGGCGGTAAACCCAATCACCGAAGTATTGCCCATTGGCTACGATCCAACAGTAAGTCCTACAGACGATGTAGAGTACACCATGACCGTTACGGATCAGACCACGCTCTGCCAAAATGATACGTTCGTAAAGATTTTTGTTGATAAGGCCCTAGCCAATATTGAAATAGATAGACTAGACAGTTGTGATTTTGGAAATGTAGAGTTGAAAGAGCTAGGATCTGTAGGAGAAATATTCTTTATGGATTGGGGGGATGGAGTTATAGACACCCTTAGCCCACCACTATCCCTATCGGCTAAAAACTACCAAACTCCAGGTGTTTATGAGCAGGTTTTTATTGCGCGCGATAATTTGTTTGGCAAAACCTTTTGCCAGGATACGCTGCGTTGGAGCTTCCAGGTTTATCCCTTACCAGATGCTAAAGCCAATAGCCCAGAACAGCTTATTTGTAATTACGATACCATTCAACTAACGGCCAGCGGTGGTGAACTCTACCAATGGACTCCAGCAAATTCTTTAAGCAGTGATGTGGTGCAAAACCCATTTGCCTTCCCAGATTTTAATACCCTTTACGAGGTAACAGTTACAGACACCAACAAATGCCAGAACACAGCACAGGTTCAGGTAAATGTGGTACCCGAATATATTGTGGATCCCAAACAGATGAATGACACCATATTTATTGGGGATACCATTCACTTATCTTTTGAGGTGGTAGATTCTATAAGTTTTGCTCCCTACGAGGTAAGCATAGAATGGGACAACGATTACACCACAGATTGTAACGATTGTGATTTCACCATAGCACAACCCTTAGTTACCTCCACCTATGGCATCTATACCATTGATCCCGATGCTTGCTACCCCAAGTTTTTCAACTTCGAGATTTTTGTGGTAGAGAAGTATGTAGTAGATGTTCCCAATGCCTTCTCCCCTAATGGCGACAATAATAACGATCGCATTTTTGTGCGTGGAATTGGTATAAAAGAGCTACTCAATTTTACTATCTACAACCGTTGGGGCGAAGTGGTATTTAACACCAGCAACATCAAAGAAGGCTGGGATGGTTTTTATAAAGACAAGTTGCAAAACGATGAAACTTACGTGTATCGTGCTGGTGTGCTGTACTACAACGGAGAAACCGAAAGCAAGCAGGGATACATTACTATTTTAAAGTAAATGCGGCAAGCCACAGCAGAACAACAAGCCCTGCCCTATCAATTTCCGGGTAGATTAATCAATCAAAACGAGTCCATTGTTTTAATGGGCTCTTGTTTTTCTGAGCGTATAGGTCAACGGTTGTTGGATAACAACTACGAGGTTTATCCTTCTGTATTTGGCACTCCAGCAAGAAACTTTCCCAGAAAATTTAATTGTTGAACGAGACAATTATCTGGCTCATTTTTTTAGTCACAGTAAAATTAAAGCCAATACCAAGGAAGACCTGCTTGAATTATTAGCGGAAGAAAGAAACAAACTCCTGCATTTGATTAGCAAGCAAGGCTCTTTGTTTATCACGCTGGGTTCGATGTGGGCCTACCAACTAGGAAATAAGACCATTGTAGCCAATTGCCACAAACAAGACCAACAAGGTTTTAGTAAGATTTTGTTGGATGAGCAAAAGGTGTTTTGGCAAGGAGAACAAGTGTTGCAAGATTTACTTTTCCGTTTTCCTAAGCTACAGGTAGTATTAACGGTTAGTCCGGTTAAACACTTGAAAGATGGGGTGATAGAGAACAAACTATCCAAAGCCCTGCTCCGCGTTTTGTGCCACAAATGGGAAAAGGCCTTTAAATCTGTACACTACCTGCCCGTATTAGAATGGGTGGAAGAAGACCTGCGAGATCACCAGTTTTATCAAAGCGATAAAGCCCACCCCAACCCATTGGCAGAAGATTACGTCTGGCAGCAGTTTTCTGGGCACTGTTTAAAGGCTTAAGCCCTGCGGTGCGCTGGAATTATTGGTGGCTGTCCATTAAAGGGGTTGCTTCTACCAATAGCCTTAGATCCCATAGCCACTGCCCGTTTTACAGCATCTTGCCCAAAGCGGTTTCTTATGTTATCCATGGCCCGGTATAGCGAGAGCATTTTTGGCGAATCCTGAAAAAGATCCATTTGATAATTCCCTTGTACCAAATGACTGTATCGCACGCCTACCAAACGCACCAGCATCCTTCTACTATAGAGATTCTCAAATAATTCCAATACCGTTTTTATCAGGCTATCATCTAAAGAAGTGTAGGGAATACGCATTTGCTTGCTGTAGGTTTGAAAATCTGAATAGCGAATGCGCACGCTAACACAAGCTGTAAGTTTATTTCCATTGCGAAGTTGGTAAGCCAAATTCTCGGCCATTGCCGTTACAATGCTTTTAAGCTTTACCATATCGGTAGTATCGCGCTCAAAAGTGCGCTCTATGGAAATGGATTTTCTTTCGTGGTAAGGAATAACTGGTGAAGGGTCTATGCCTTGAGCCTTTTTCCACAAGGCAAGGCCATTTTTACCCATAACCTGCTGCAGTAAATCGGGGTGCATTTGCTGTACCGTGTAGATTTTTTCTACCCCCATATTGCGCAGCATCTTATAAGTCTGCTCGCCTACCATAGGTATTTTTTTTACCGATAAGGGTGCCAAAAAAGGCTTCTCAGTACCGCGAATAATGTGTTTGTGATTGTTGGGTTTGGCCAAACCCGTGCCCACTTTAGAAACCGTTTTATTGATAGACAAAGCAAAAGAGAGGGGCAAATGGGTTTCTTTTATGATTTTCTCGCGCAATTCCTGCCCCCATTTGTAAGCCCCAAAAAAACGATCCATGCCCGTAAAATCCACGTAAAATTCATCAATAGAAGATTTCTCGTAGAGTGGAGAGTTATCGGCAATAATCTCGGTAACCATATCCGAGAACTTGCTGTATGTACCGCTGTTTCCTCTAACCACAATGGCATGCGGACATAATTGCCTAGCCATACGCATGGGCATGCCCGAGTGCACTCCGTATTTCCGGGCTTCGTAACTGCAACTGGCCACCACCCCGCGATCGCTGGTGCCGCCAATAAGTACAGGCTTGTTGTGCAACCTCCTATCTAACAAACGCTCACAAGACACAAAAAAGGTGTCTAAATCCAAATGCAAAATTGCCCGATCCATAATGACGATATTTTAAACATTATACCGTCTATAAATTAATCATTTTAGTTGTTCAACAAAGTGCTAATTAGCCGAAGAACCAATTCAACAATGAAACAATGAACTAATGAACCAATGAAATGCTTAAGTAATTCATCAAAATGGTTTTTGCTACTAAGGGGTCGTTATAATCCTTTAGCCCTTACCTGCTTTCTACATTGTTTCATTCCTCCATTCCTTACATTAGCCGCGTACATACCCAATCCATGCACGCATTTTACCATCAGCAGAGAGCCATCATGCTAGTCGTGTATTGCGATTAGCCCCCGGACAAAATATTACCCTACTGGATGGAAAAGGAACCCGCGCTATAGCTGAGATTACATCCACCCAAGGAAAAGAGGTAGAAATAAGCGTTTTGGAGCTTCAAACTTTTCCAAAGCAGCAAGCGCAAATTGAACTGTTTCTGGCACCTCCAAAAAGCAACGATAGATTGGATTTTATCTTGGAAAAAAGCACCGAGCTAGGAATTGCAGCAATCCATTTTATCCACTGCCGCAACAGCGAGCGTAAAAATGTTAGAATGGATAAACTAGAGCAAAAGGTGATTGCCGCCTGCAAGCAGAGCTTAAATCCGTGGTTTCCCGTTTTAAACGACTTCCAGCCTTTAGCAAACCTGAATCCCAACCTATTTAAAAACAGCTGCTTTTTCCATTGTCGGGAGGATATTCAAAGGAAATCTCTGACAGAAATATCAATTCCACAGCACGTTTGCCTATTTATTGGGCCTGAAGGCGATTTTAGCCAGGATGAGATTGAGTTGGCTTTGCGGTGCGGGGCGCAATCCTGCTCCTTAGGCGATTTACGACTTAGGACAGAGACCGCTGTACTTAGCGCCATCGTACAACTGCAAACTTTATACAAGCTTGGCCAGTCCTTCACAAAAATTTAGCGACTTCCACCCTACTTTTGCACCATGAAGGTATTAACCCTGTTTTTCTCTTTTCTTACTCTGCTCTGTTTTGGGCAATACGATTACGAAGTAGCCCAACTTAAGTACAACGGAGGAGGCGATTACTATGCCAACCCCAGCTCGCTAAAAAATCTCATTAGTTTTTGCAATGCCCGACTGCAAACCAGCATTAAGCCGGAATACGAATTTGTTGAGGCTGGAAGTCAGGATATTTATCGCTATCCCTTTATTTACCTAACTGGCCACGGAAATGTGGTATTCTCCGATGCCGAAGCAGAAAATTTGCGGACCTACTTGTTAGCAGGGGGTTTTTTACACATTGATGACAACTATGGTTTGGATCCTTTTATTCAAACCGAGATTAAGCGATTGTTTCCGAATAAGTCTTGGGTAGAGCTACCTTTTGATCACCCGATATACAATCAGCAGTTTAAATTTCCACAGGGCTTACCAAAAATTCATGCACACGATGGGAAAGCACCGCAGGGCTTTGCCATTCTAGATGGCGAACGCGTTATGGTATTCTATACCTATGAGAGCGATTTAGGGGATGGATGGGAGGATGCTGCGGTGCACAACAACCCAGAGGAGATCAGACAAAAGGCGCTGCAAATGGGCGCCAACATACTACAATATGCCCTTTTTGGTGCTGTAGGAGAAATGTAGAGACCTGGTATTACCAAGGAGCAAGAAAAGAGATTCTTCGTCATGCCATTGGTATTCCTCTGAACGACAGATTCGTAAAAGCCAAGTCTGATACGATAAAGGCAGGGGGTCCAGAGCCGACAGAGAAACGACACAGCACAGAAAGAGGCCTTGGTGCCGGGAGGGCAGAAAAAACGCAAAAAGCCTTTAGTAAGACCAGGAAGCGACAGGGGAGCTCGCCTGGTCGCACTTAAGATTTTAAGTTTTTTCAACTGAGCGGGACCACAGCCTTGATCCCGATAGCTATCGGGATTGCGCCACTTTGTATCAAGACAAAGTGGTAGAAAAAAGTTTTAGAGCTGCAGGGTCCAAGCAGGAAGTGGAATTTTGAATTAGAGTTGGGAACTGAAAGCTCAGTAAAACATACCTTCATTCCAGACAAAACGGGAGTTTAGATATGGACTTTAGTATCAGAAAATGGATCCCAAATCCAGTTTGGGATGAGGTACTGGCATGAAAATTTGAGACCATTTGAAAAACGAGATTCTTCGTCATGCCAAGGGCATTCCTCTGAATAACGGGTGTGGGACTCTCCTTATAGTATGATAAAACTACAGCCCCTTGGCCTTCTTGCGTTTGTCTACCGTAAAAACCCGGTTGATGTTAAACCCAAAATAAATGTCCCCATCGCTTATATCACCCGTAGTTTCTGTGATATAAGATCGATCTGCCATGCCCCTTGAATTGGTAACATGCAGAGAAAAAACATGCCCACCGGTTTCAATGTCAACCCCCAAGGCTATCGAGTTATAAATGTCATCGCGGTTGCCGTTATCCAGGAGATAAACGTAATCCAGATTAATAGAAACCCGCTTACTCACTTTTTGCCTTCCACCTAAACCCAGCGCTATAAAATCGTTTCCAAAAGAAGCAGAGTCCACCAAATTCTTATGCACAAAAGCGGGAGCAAGCTGTAGCGAGAGGCTCTCGGAAAATTTTCTAGCTACCAATAATTCATACACATAGCTCAGGCGGTTTACATCGTCCAACTCCTCTCCTGGCCTGGATTTATTAAAATCGTAAGCTACCGCTGTGTAGGCGGCCAGGGTTACCGGACTTCCACCCTCCTTTTGCCTTAGCAAGCGAACTTTTGCATTTGCATCGTAGGTTTTAATTCCTCCGCTTCTACCAATTCCCACCATTAAAAATGGAGTTAAACCATAGTCAAAAGCCAGGCGTACCTCGGAATTATCTATTCCAAACAAGTCGTACAACCCGCTATTGATGGTTCCAAAACGGTGCTGCACAATAAAATTTAGCTCTCCTGGCCTTGTGAGCTCAATGGTTGGACTGTTTACAATTCGTGTGGATTTAAAAGTTGCAGTTGCGTAATTCTCCTGCTCTGGCTGCATCTCATCCAGCGTGTCAAATAAATCTTCTTGACCCCACAGGTTTCCACAAAGAAGCAGCGCTGCAAGAAAGGCCTTAGTTGTTTTTCCTACCATTGTTTATCCAGGATTCTATTTGAGCAATTTCGCAGGCTGGTAATTTGGGTGCAGCCTTAGGCATGGGGAAATTTCCAGTGTGGTTGATAGCGCGAATAATTTCTTCGCTAATGCCAGTCTCTTGTGTTTTTTCGTAGGAACTCAGATTAATTCCAAAACTAAATTGAGCACCCTGATCATCGTGACAACCCGAAATGGCACAAGAGCGATTAAAAATTGGTTGGATAACCGCGCTGTAACTCACGTCCACCGTATCACATTGCGAACCACCTGGCAATTGAGATGGATCTTTAGGAAAAAGCTCCTCTCGGTTTTCATACTCGCAAGCGTAAATTAAAAACAGACTTAAGAAACCAGCCATTAGTACCGGTAGGACTCTACTGAGCATTGAGTGTAGCTTGAACATCAACATCAATTTTTTCTGCAATCTTATCCGAAACCAAACTGGGGATCTCAATCCCATACTCCTTTACAGGAATTAAAAAATGTGAGGATAGAATATAGCTTCCATCCTTTTTCTGGATGCTACCCTGTGTTGAAAAAGGTTTAGTAACTCCATGGATTTCCATCTCGCCCTTAACCTTAACCTCATGGGCTTTTCCATCCGAGAAATCAATGTTTCCAAAGTCCTCAATCTTCCCTTTAAATCTGGCTTTCGGGAATTTATCAGACTCCATGTAGTTCTCGTTAAAATGCTCTTGCATGAGTGCTTTCTTGAACTCAAAACCTTTTATAAGCAGTTGAAACGCTAATTCGGCTTTTTGAGGAACCAGCACCACAGCGACTTGATTGTTGATGGCCCTAACATCATCATCTACCTCGGCATTGGACTCAAATTTTATGGTTCCATTTCGAGTTAAATATTTTTCCTGCCCTGTAAGCTGTATTGCAACAAACAAGACCGCTATTGTGAAGAGTAAATTTTTCATGATTAATTTTTGCTTACTACGCAGCGGTTAAGAACTACGTCCATTAAATAACCAGTGCACTGACATTTTAAGCGGATTTCATCACCCGCCTTAAAATCTACTGCTGTTTGGTTGGAATCCATTTTACATTGTACATATCCAAAATCTGAGCCAGATTCCATATTCACCACAATTGCAGCCGCATCGGTATTTACATTGGCCACTTGCCCACTTACTTCAAGCACTTTACCCAAATACATGGTGTTAGCCTCTTGTTCATCATTTTCGAAAGCTGTAAAAAGCTTTTCTGCAGACAGAGCTGCATCTGCCTCCACCGTTTCTAAACCTTCTACTTCCTTATTGAACAAATACAGGCCGTAAGCGCCACCAAGGGCTGCTAGGACAACAACTGCGATAATTATCTTCTTCAGCATAAGCTGTTTTTTGGATACCTACGCAAACTAATGATTTCTGGCCTTTAGGGTATTGACAACATCTGTTAACGTATAGCCTTTTGCTTGCAGCAAAATGAGGTAATGGAATAACAAGTCAGCGGATTCATTCAAGAACAAAGCTTCGTTGTTGTCCTTGGCTTCTATCACCACCTCAACGGCTTCCTCTCCCACCTTTTGGGCAACCTTATTGATTCCTTTAGCAAATAAGGAACTGGTATAAGATTTTTCGTTTGGATGCTCCTTCCTGTTTTTTATGATGTCCTCCAGGCTGGAAATAAACTGTAGCTCGCTTCCAGGATCTTCTTCAAAACATGTGGGCGTTCCTTTATGACAAACCGGACCACTTGGAAGGGCGTAAATCAACAGGGTATCTAAATCGCAATCTACGTGTGCTTCCTTAAATCGCATGGTATGCCCAGAGCTCTCGCCTTTGGTCCACAACCGGTTTTTGCTGCGCGAAAAAAAAGTAACCAAGCCGCCTTCCAAAGTTTTCTGGATTGCCTCCCGATTCATATATCCCAACATTAAAACCTGTCCGGATTTTTGATGCTGGACAACCGCTGGGATTAAGCCCTGTGGATCCCACTTAAAGTTTATTTCTGCCAGGTTTCTTTGAAAAATCTGCATAGTCTGTGATTTAAATTCTAATGGAGACACCCTTTTCTTGCAGATGCCTTTTTAAGGTTGGAATGGGGATTTCTCCATAGTGGAAAACACTGGCCGCCAGTGCGGCATCCACCTCCTTTAATTGCAATGCTTCTGCAAAATGAGACATTGTTCCCGCCCCACCCGATGCGATAATGGGTATGTTTAATTGACTGCCAAGGTTTTTACACAGTTCCAGCGCAAAACCGTTTTTTGTTCCATCATTGTTCATGGATGTCATTAGGATTTCTCCAGCTCCACGCTGTTCTACTTCTGCAGCCCACCCAAGTACCTCCAGGTCGGTTTTATTTCTTCCGCCGTGGGTATAAACCATCCATTGGCCATTCTCTTCCTGCCTACCGTCTATGGCAACCACCACACATTGATTACCGAAAGCAGCGGCTAATTCGTTTATTAATTCTGGCCGCCTAATGGCTGAGGAGTTTACCGAGATCTTATCGGCACCATTGCGCAATAGAAGCTCGGCATCATCCACCGCGGATATTCCTCCTCCTACCGTAAATGGAATGTTAATTTCCGCTGCAATTTGCTTTACTAATGCAGCAAAGGTTTTCCTCCCCTCTACGGTTGCAGTAATGTCCAAAAAGACCAGTTCATCTGCTCCTTCTCTAGCGTATTTAGCCGCCAACTCCACGGGGTCGCCCGCATCGCGTATCCCCACAAAGTTGATCCCCTTAACCGTGCGACCATCTTTTATATCTAAACAGGGTATGATTCTTTTGCTTGGCATAAATTTGAATATGAGGATTAACCCATGCTAGGAAAACCCCTTTTTAATAATTCTTCAAGCTCTGGCCAACAATTGCTCCGCTTAGTCCCAATTCCTTCAGTCTCTCCAAATCGGAAAGACTTCTAACTCCTCCACTGGCAATTAAACCGAAATCGGGAACTTCATCCTTGATCTTTTTATACAAATCAAAAGATGGCCCCGCTAACATGCCGTCTTTCTCAATATCGGTTACAAAACCTTGCTTTAAACCTCGTTCGCACCAATCTTGCAAAAAATCAATGATAAAGGTTTTAGATTCTTCCAACCAGCCATGCGTAGCCACGCGTTCCTTTTTACAATCGGCCGCGAGGAGGAATTTTTCGGCTCCAAAAGCCATAATCCAGGCACTTAGCAACTCGGGTTCTTTTAAAGCCACAGAACCTACCGCCAACAATTGCGCTCCGGCATTAAAAGCATCTTTTACGCGCTGATCCGTTGAAATTCCTCCGCTGAAGTCTATGACTAATTCGGTTTGCGAGGCAAGCTCTTCTAGCACCCGCAGGTTCTGGGTTGATTTAGCCTTGGCTCCGTCTAAATCTACCAGATGCAAACGCCTAATTCCAATCCCTTCGAAACGTTTGGCTATCTCTAATGGCGCGGCATTGTATTCTGTTTTCTTGTTGTAATCGCCCTGACTGAGGCGGACGCATTTACCATTGATAATATCTATTGCAGGGATGATTTGCATTTCGGTATAATTATTTAGTCTGGAGCAGGAAATTCCTGAGCAACTGTTCTCCACTATCCGCACTTTTTTCTGGGTGAAACTGTACCGCAGAGAAATTATCTTTTTCCATGGCCGTCACAAATTCAACCCCATGCTTTGCGGATGCAATGCTGTATTTACTGCTGGCCACAAAATAGCTGTGCACATGATAGAAATGACTATTCTGGGGTATCGCTTTAAATAGGTTACTTTCTGATAGAGCTTCAACTTCCGTCCAACCCATATGGGGAATTTTTTCCTGGATATCCTTAAATCGCAAAACACTATCTGGAAAAATGCCCATACACTTTGTGTTGCCTTCCTCAGAAAATTCGCACATCAATTGCATACCCAAACAAATTCCTAAAACAGGTTGCTTTAGGGTGGGAATCAATTGATCTAATCCCTTCTTTCGTAAGTGCTGCATGGCAGTTTTTGCGTGCCCCACACCAGGAAAAACCACCAAATCTGCGCTTTGAATATCGCTGGCTATATCGCTGATTTCCGCTTCAATTCCCAGGCGTTTAAAGGCGTTGTACACCGATTGGGTATTTCCGGCATTGTATTTTATTATGACCAGTTTCATGACCTGGAGTGTATAGAGGTTAAAACAAGTTGCTGGCTGGATTTTTTGCCTTGTGTTATTCTTGGGGAAATGCTCCTGTTGGCCATTGTTTTAAGATTCTTCGCTGCGCCACCCAGGCCGAATTTATCCAAGCCCTTATCTCTATCGAATTGCTTCCCGGAAAAATCCCTTTTACCAATCACTACAAAACACCTTTAGTGCTAGGCAGTACCTCGCTGTTTCCACTTTTGCTTTTTGCCATTTTAATGGCCTTGGCAAAAGCTTTAAAAATGGCTTCTATTTTATGGTGTTCGTTTTCGCCTTCCGCGCTGATTTGCAAGTTGCATTGGGCTGTATCGCTAAACGATTTAAAGAAATGCGAGAACATTTCGGTTGGCATATCTCCCACCTTTTCTCTTTTAAATGCTGCATTCCAAATAAAATGAGGGCGGCCGCCAAAGTCAATAAGCACCTCGGCTTTACAATCATCCATTGGCAAAGAAAAACCATAGCGCTCAATTCCTCTTTTATTGCCCAGGGCATCTACAAATGCTTTACCCAGCGCTAAACCGCAATCTTCAATCGTATGGTGTTCATCAATATGTAAATCGCCATCGCAATGGAGCTTCAAATCCAGTTGACCGTGCCTGGCAATCTGCTCCAACATATGATCGAAAAAACCCAATCCCGTATGTAGGGTCGCATCTCCAAAACCGTCTAAATCCAAGGTACCTACTATGTTGGTTTCCTTGGTCTGTCTGGAAAAGCGCACTTTACGGTGTTTTTCTGCAGCCAGCTTTTTATAGATTTCTTCCCAGTTTTTTACAAAACTCATTTCCGGATGCTCATTCATCCAATCTAAGTTGTCATCACTTATTGTAAAACCGCTTCCACTGGCCAAAAACAGTCCTTTTGCACCCAAATTGGCCGCCAATTGCATGTCTGTTACGCGGTCGCCAATTACGTAGGAGTTTTTTAAATCGTAGGATGGATTATTCATGTAATCCACTAACATGCCGGTTCCCGGTTTTCTGGTGGGTGCAGGATCCTTTTCAAAGCTCACATCAATATGTACCCCACTAAATGTTGCCCCTACTGATTTAAAGGTGTTGAGGATATGTTGGTGGATAGACATGAATGGTTCTTTTGGAAAAACCTCCGTACCCAAACCATCCTGGTTAGAAACCAATACCAGTTTGTAGTTAAATTCTCGAGCAATTCTTCCCAAATAATAAAGCGCTCCTTGCATAAAATACACTTTGTCCCAGCTGTCTATTTGCCAGGTTTTAGGTTCTTCCTGGATAAGGGTTCCAT
>JBMYJC010000004.1:0-13235 GCA_049594055.1 Luteibaculum sp.
GCCTAACAAAACAGTTGGAGCCTTTAAATGCTTATCTAAATAACTGCCAACATCTTCCAGATCCTGGAGTTCTGAGCTAAAATCTGTTTCTGAGAAGTCTCCTTCGCTCCTTCCCAACCCTGTAAAATCGAAGCGCACAACTGCGAAGCCTTCTTGCGTTAGCGCCTCACTTAAAATCTTAATACTGTTTAAGTTCTTGCCACAGGTAAAACAGTGAGCAAACAATATATAATTGTGGGGGTCAGAGAATTCAGGCCGATCGATATCGGTAGCAAGCTCAAGCCCTTTTCGGTTTTGTATTTGCAATTTTTCCGTTTTCATATGCTTGAGTCTGAGTAATCAATAAACAAAAAAACCACCCCGTTTTCGAGGTGGTTTTAAAAGTTTAGGAAATATTAAAACTATCTAATTCTTAATGAATCGCTGGGTATAGTATCCTTCATCAACAACCAGCTTCACCGTGTATAAACCGCTAGCCAACGCTTGAAGATCAACCACCAGGGTTTTATTCACGAAGCTAAATGGAACCTGGATCTTTTGACCGTTTGCGGCAATTAGCGTTAAGTCAAGATTTTTTTCCGGGTCTAAGCCATCGATGCGGATACTATTTTCCGCTGGGTTTGGGTACAAGGAAATGGTGGAGGCATCCAACTCGGTGATTCCTGTAGCCGTAACCATTACTTGCTTGCACTTTTTACTAGCGCAACCGAACTCGTTGGTAGCAGTTAAGCATACCAGGTATTGTCCAGGACCATTAAACCCATAGGTTGGAGAAGTTTGCCCTGAGCTTATTCCGTTTCCGAAATCCCAGAAGTAGATATCAAAATTTTCATCGCTGGGAACGAATTTATAGCCCTCTGCAACCTTTACAGATGCAAAGTCAAACTCGGGAACCGGGTTTACCTGGAAATTCAGTGTGTCGCTGAATGCAATCTTAGGAGATGGACAAATCACATTGCTAATCAATTTCGCGGAGATTTGATCACCATCTTTTAGCGTATCCACCGTTAAACTAGGTAATCCATTTCTCTGAACTCTGCGCTCGTTAATAAACCACTCGTAAATTGGAGCAGTTCCTTGTCCAGCTTGAGATTCAATTGTTGCAACAACACGGGTGCCTTTGCAAATAGGCTCTAAAAGTTGAGCAGAAGTAATATTTAGCTCCGTAGGTGTTAGTTGCGATACCTGAATAACTATTGGTTCCGAATAATCAATCTCAAATTGAGCACATTCAATATCCGAAGTCATTCTCACCGTAATTTCATCCTGGTTTTTTAAATCATTGGTTTCAAAAACCGTACTGTCTGCCCCAGGCACCTTTTTACCGTTCTTAAACCACTGATAAAGTGGGAATTCACCACCATTAACTGTGGAAACAACCTCAAATCGTATAGAATCTCCAGCACAAATTTTATTCAGGTTGGATACAATACTAACGTCAGGAATAATCTCATCTCCAATCTCAAAGGAAACGGTTGCAGAAACCTGACTCGCTTTAGTACAACTACTGTTCACCAGATATTGCACACGAATAGTGTGAGCACCAACAGAAAAGGTATCACTTGCTGTACTTAAACTGTTAACCGTAATAGGCTTGCCATCGTAGAACCACTGTAGGTTACCTCTTCCACCCGACTGATTGAATGCAGTATCTGCAGTAAAGGTTAGCAATTTACCAAGACAACTCAGGCTGTTTTGGTTGGCATCAGAAACCAAGGTTATTTTAGGATCAAGTTCTGTTGTGGTTTCAAAGACAATGGTATCTCTTAGGTTGTTAACCGACAAACAAGGGTAAGTAGAACTCACATCAACAATGATGCTATCACCGTTTACCAAACCGTTGGAGTTATATACCTGGCCGCCGCTTTGCACAGATGCACCATTTACAAACCATTCGATCACCGGATTAGGGCCAAAATTTGTTGCGTTGGCATTAAAACTCACAGAACTTCCTTCACAAACGGGGAAAACCTGGTTGGCAGTAATTCCTACCGCAGGTGTTAAGAAGGGATTAACTGTAATCGTCTCCATATCCGAATCCTGGAAGTTGCCACAAACGGTAGTTATAGAGAAGTCTACACTAACTTGATCGTTGTTATTTAATCCGCTAGCCACAAATGTGCTACCAGTAATTCCTGTTTGTTGCACACCATTTACATACCAATTAAAATTAAGGTTCTGCAAAGGCTCAGAAAGGTTGGCTTCAAAAGTCACATCCTGTCCAGCACAAATAGGTCCACTTGGATCAGTTATGGCTATGTCAACATTGATTGGATTTCCAGACAGAACCGCTAGCTGTAAGCTGTCTTCAGTATTACAAAAGCGGTTGTTTAGATTTGCTTTATACACCAAGGATTGGGTGGGTTTTGCATAGGTGGTATCGCGGTTTGCATTCACCAAGCCCGTTGTTGGTGTCCAGGAGAAACTCCGGTTTACACCAAAAGTTAATCGTGCAGAAGTTACAGTTCCATCTGCACCACCAACAAAACCAACTATGTTCCAGGTTCCGTTGGGATTAATTCCATGAAATGCGTCTAAGGCCTGTTCTGGTTGGTATGCTCCTGTTAGGGTACCAGTTTTACCATCAATGTTTTCGGTAGCAGATGCATTAAAGCAATAGGTTGATGCGGTGGTATTCCCGTTGCCCGAGCTAAGGAGTATTCTGCTATTTCCACCTGGTGCTTCAAGGAAAATATCGGTTGCCGCGGGTGCGCCTGTTTGCATTGTTAAGCACACCGAGTCGAGAACCGCTTTGTTGTTGAAGGTCTCTTTAACTCCAGCAACCACGATTGGAATCCGTGTTACTTCATCCGCAGGCAGAGCCGTAGATGCTGCAGATGCATACGAACGATATTTAAAATCGTATTGCATTTCCAGCAAGGCAGAGTCGCCTAAACAAATTTCGGTTTTGTCGGCATCAACATCTTTCAGACCTACAAAAGGAATATCCAGGGTGTTGGAAAAGATATTTCCACTAGGACAATCTGCATCTGTTGCTTTTATGCGATAATAATTTGTTCCTGTAAGTGCGGAGGTATTCACACTGCTTTGATTAGCAAAGCCTGGAACATTTTGCCAGTTGGTACCATCCGTAGAGTTTTCAAAATCGAAACTTGCGGGAGGATTTAAAACATTCAAATCCACAGAATCTACCTTACATATAAAAGGGTCTCCTGTTGCTTCTAGCTGGCCAATGTTTTTTACAGTGAATCCGTATTCCTCGGTCTCTCCATCCACGGTACCCAAGCAAGCATTTTGGGTTAAATCTGCCGCAACCACCACGCGCATACCTGTTAATCCAGGTTTTGCATCCTTTGGAGCTCTGAAATTAATGGTAGCTGTACCTGTAGTGTTTTGAATTAAGGAAGCCGTTACATCATCTCCCAGGAAGTAGTGCTCGTTCGGATCATTGTAATCTCCATCTCGGTTCCAGTCGAAGTAGGCAGTAATAAAAATTGGATTGGTAGCTCCAACATATGCTACTGTGGCCACATAATCTACAGATAGCGTGTAGGTAGAATTAGCACATAATTCGAAGCGAGAGCCCTGAGATTTAAACTGGGTTAAATATCCACCTGCAACCCATCCGGCATTATTGCTCTGGAAGTCATCAATGCGGATTTGCGCAATATGCGCACCATCCTGGTTAGCTGGGCTTGGAGTACAATAGTTATTTACTACCAATCTTGTCCCAGCTGGATTTCCGTTAGCAGGGGTTTTGGTAACATTATTAACGGCATTATCATTGTCTACAACGATACTGGTTAATGATGCGTCTACTACATTATCGGGTGTTGCTCCGGCTTTGATATCATAGGTAAGCCAAAACCAGTTATTTCCCTCAAATAATCCTGCCACACTGGCACCTATGTTATTGATTGTAAAACTACTTCCTGGGGTTGCTGCAGATCCCACAGGAGTATTCGTATTGAATGTAGCAGTTGGCCCGGTATAGTATAAGCGGGCATTGGTGGCATCATTTGGAAGGTTGGTTGAACTTGCATTACCAAAAGTTGCACTCTTTACAACTGTTTTGTTAGCACAGCCCGAGGTAACTACGTTAAACCCAATTATAACCTGATTAACATCTCCTGTGCCAACCGGTGTTGTACTGGCCTGGGTAACATTGATGTTATCCACTTTCATGTTTGTTCCATCACAAATTTCAACCGCATAATCCTCCCATTCCCCGTTTCCAGTTGCATCACAAGGACCACTTGGAGCAGTATTATACTTTGTTTGAACCCGCATCCTGGTTAATCCATTTACAGCTCCAGTGGGAACAGTGATTGACTGGGTTTTGGTTTGCGGATTTCCATTGTAGATGCCAAAGTTGAAGTTTTCTCCAGCGTCCACGAAATCACCATCATCATTCCAATCAAAATAAACTCGAACATGGTGGTCGTAATTGTTGGTATTAACTGCAACTGTTATGTTATATGAGCTACCTTTTAATACCACGGCCTTGAGGCTTGCGTTCCCTGTGTTATCGGTGTAGGAACTACCTAAGCTCGTATGATTCCATTGATTATCAAACTGAACTCTGGATATATATTCTCCATTAAAGGTTCCCGGGCCACCCCCACAATATGTTTGCGCATTTGCGAGGGATAACAAACTGAAGAATCCGAATAGAAATAGGTAGATTTTTTTCATGATCGCAAAAATAGTTGCTGTAATAAATAAATAGCGCTTTATGATGGCTTACACCAGAAAGCTTTTTTAAAATCTTGTATTCTCAAATGATTTAGCACAAAAAAAGCGGACTCACTTTAAGTCCGCTTTTTAAACGAATGGTTATCAAATAGTTGCCTATAATTTGGCTTTCATTTCCTTGTATTTATCGTTCATTTTTAAGCGAACGTAAATCTGGGTCAAACTCTGGATTGTAGATTTATCCTCCGGGTCTAAATCATGCGCTTTCTCCAATAAAATAACGGCTTCCTTAAATTTCTCGTTAGCCTTGTTATTTAGCGCTTCAATTTCTTTGCCTTTAGTTTTATAATCTAATTCGTTGGCTTGGTTGTTTAACTCCACTCCCTCATTGTAAACCATAGCGCCCAGGTTATAGGCGGCATCAAAGTAGTCAGCCTTAATCTCCAGGGCCTTTTTGTAGGATGTTGCGGCTTTAGCTTTATCGCCCATGTTGTCATAGGCTACACCCAAGGCATAGTGCAGAATCTCATTGTTTGGATCGTTGCTTATGGCCTTTTCAAGGTTGGCCGCAGCTTCATCGTATTTCTCACGCTGCAGGTAGTAATTAAGATTCTCAATGATTAAACCCTGGTTGTTTGGGAATTTTTTAAGACCCATTTCAATTGCCTGAAGCTTTTTGTCATCCTTTTCATTATTGGTATAAACCCTAACCAAGGAAAGCACTGAGCTCTCAGCCTCAAAATTGATGTCAAATGCCTTTTGGTAATACTCTGCAGCTAAATCATATAGCTCTGCTTTCTTGGCAGCATCATCAGTAGTAACTGCAGCATTCTCGGCTGCTAATGCGGCATTAAAAATGGAGGATGAATCGGGTGTGTCATATACCTCGTATAGCTTAGCTGCAAAAGCAAACATTTGAGAAGCTATCTCGTAATTTTTGCTGTTGTAGCTAGATCCCGCGGAATCCAATAGAAATTTACGTTGAAGGGCAATCGTTCCTTTGATTTCGTCACTCCAGCGCTCCTTTTCATCCAACTTTAAACTTTTTTTCCATGCCTGGATTCCCTTATCAAAGGGCTCGTCCACAAATGTGCGTTGTTCCACATCTGGACTGGTGGACATTTTTAGAAGTATCTGCCCTTTGTAGAAATAAGTTTTAGGATCCATGCCCGTCTTCTCGTCCTGCTCAGTTTTTGAAATGGCCTCATAAGCCTTGATTAATTCCCCATCACTGAAGTATTTAATCGCGGTATTTTGCATGCTCTTCTGAGCAATTAAAGTAACGCTTAGCAGCAGGGTTATTGCCGTAAATATCGATTTCATAATATCTCGTGTTTTTCTAGCCTCAAAAGTATAAACTTACTCCGACTGACCTTCGTTTTCGTTTCCGTTATCTACAGAATCCGTGCCATTTTCAGGATCCACCATGTCTTCTTCCTCGTCTTCCTGATGATCTACTTTTGCAATGGCCGCAATTTCATCGTTGTTGCGAAGACTAATTAAACGAACACCCTGAGTTGCTCTCCCCGCTACACGGATATTCTCAACCGCCATGCGAATTGTGATTCCGTTTTTGGTAATGATCATCAGATCGTTTTCATCAGTTACCGCTTTAACTGAAACCAATTCACCGGTTTTATCGGTGATATTTAAGGTTTTCACTCCTTTTCCTCCACGATTTGTGGTCCGATAGTCCTCAATTGCAGATCGTTTTCCGTACCCTTTTTCAGAAACAACCAGTATAGTTGCCTCCCCTTCTTTTACGGTAACCATTCCGACCAATTCATCTTTATCATGTCCCAGGGTAATTCCGCGAACACCAGAGGCGTTTCTTCCCATTGGGCGAACCTTTTCCTCGGGGAAGCGAATGGCTTTTCCGGAACGCAGCGCCATTAGGATATCGTCTTTTCCATCCGTAAGCTTTGCTTCCAATAGGGTGTCCCCTTCCCGAACGGTAATGGCATTAATTCCATTTACTCTTGGACGGGAGTAGGCTTCCAGACTGGTCTTTTTAATCACCCCTTTCTTGGTAACCATCACAACAAAGTTGTTCTGAATGTACTCTTCGTCCTTTAAATCTTTAGCGTTTATGAATGCCTTGATCTTATCATCGCTTTCTATATTGATCAAGTTCTGGATTGCTCTTCCTTTAGAGGATTTGGTTCCTTCTGGAATCTCAAAAACACGCATCCAAAAACAACGACCTTTTTCTGTGAAGATTAGCAGATAGTTATGGTTTGTAGCCACAAATAAATACTCCAGGAAATCTTCATCACGGGTGGTAGAACCTCTAGATCCTACACCTCCCCTAGCCTGAGTTTTATACTCAGAAAGTGGCGTTCTCTTAATGTAACCCAAGTGCGAAATGGTAACCACAACGGATTCGTCTGCGATAAGGTCCTCAATTCTGAAGTCGTCTGCAGAATAAACAATCTCACTTCTGCGCTCATCACCAAATTTATCGCGCAGCTCTTCCAACTCCTCCTTAATGATCGCCATTCGCAAAGACTCGTCTGACAAAATGGCTTTTAACTTGTCAATCAATTTTTGCAGCTCTTCGTACTCCTCTCTCAACTTGTCTATTTCAAGTCCGGTTAGCTGACGCAAACGCATCTCAACAATGGCTTTTGCCTGAATTTCAGACAAGCTGAATTTTTCCATCAAGCCACTGCGTGCATCCTCAACCGTTCTCGAACCTCGGATCAAAGCAATTACTTCATCCAGGTTATCAACGGCAATAATTAAGCCTTCTAAAATATGGGCTCTCTCTTCAGCCTTCTTAAGCTCGTACTGGGTTCTGCGTACCACAACATCGTGGCGGTGATCCACGAAATTGGTGATCAAATCCTTCAGGTTTAATGTTTCCGGTCTGCCATTAACCAAGGCAATGTTGTTAACACTAAAAGAAGTTTGTAAAGAAGTGTATTTGTAGAGTTTGTTTAAAACTACGTTGGGAATGGCATCCTTTTTAAGGTCGTAAACTATACGCATCCCGTTTCGGTCAGACTCATCGCGGATATCCGAAATACCATCCAACTTACCGTCATTTACCAGGTCTGCGGTTTTCTTGATCATTTCCGCCTTGTTAACCTGATAAGGAATCTCGGTAACAATGATTTGCTCTCTACCTGTAGAAGTTTCTTCAACGGTAGAACGCGCCCGCATTACAACGCGCCCCCTACCGGTTTCAAAAGCTTCTTTTACACCCTCATAACCGTAGATGTAACCGCCAGTAGGGAAATCAGGTGCTTTTACGTGTTCCATTAAACCTGCCACATCAATCTCCTTGTTATCGATGTATGCACAAATGGCATTCACGCATTCAGTTAAATTGTGAGGAGGCATATTAGTTGCCATACCTACAGCAATACCGGAAGCTCCGTTTACCAATAGGTTTGGCAGCTTAGATGGTAGTACGATAGGCTCCTGCAGAGAATCGTCAAAATTGGGACGGAAATCAACCGTTTCTTTGTCGATATCCGCCAACATTTCCTCAGCAATTTTTCGCAGCCTGGCTTCTGTATAACGCATAGCCGCAGGACTATCGCCATCCACGGAACCAAAGTTACCTTGACCGTCCACCAACGGATAGCGCAGAGACCAATCCTGGGCCATACGCACCATCGTGTCATATACCGAAGAATCTCCATGCGGGTGGTACTTACCCAGTACTTCCCCGACAATTCTGGCAGACTTTTTATAAGGGCGATTACTTAAAACCCCTAATTCCTGCATTCCGAAAAGCACACGTCTGTGCACCGGCTTAAGCCCGTCTCTTACATCGGGCAGGGCTCTGGAAACAATTACCGACATCGAATAATCGATGTAGGCAGTTTTCATTTCCTCCTCTATCATTACCGGAATTATCCTCTCATCTCCTGTCATAATTTCTTAAAAATAAAATGTGCACAATGTTTGTAGGATAGGAAACGAAATTACATATTTATAGGAGCGCAAAGGCCTAAGTGATGAGGCTGTTACTAACAGATTTTTGTTAAAAATATAAGCGCTTACAAACTGCCTGAAAATTACATCGTTTCTACCTTTGAAGTGACGGCTACTTTCCAGGCCAAAAAATCTTGAGCACAGTATGGAAGCAAAATTTTCACCCCGAGTAAAGGACGTTATTACTTTTAGCCGCGAAGAAGCTTTGCGTTTAGGGCACGACTATATAGGTGTTGAACACTTAATGTTGGGTCTCTTGCGCGAAGGCGAAGGAACTGCGATTCAAATTCTTAGAAGACTGGAGGTAAACCTGCAGACTTTAAGGAAGAATATAGAGAACGGAATTCCTCAAAATACCTTTAGCGGCTCAGTAAACAACGCAGCCCAAATTCCTTTTCTAAAGCAAGCTGAAAACGTGATAAAAATCACTTACCTGGAAGCTAAGCTTTACAAAAGCGAAATTATTGGTACAGAACACTTATTGTTGTCCATCCTTAAAAACGAGGATAATCTGGCAACAAAAAGCTTAAATAGAATGGACGTGGATTACGAAATAACAAGAGAAGAATTCGAATCAATTTTAGCCGATCGCGGAGAGTCTACCCCAAGGGCAGAATTTCCTGGCACACCCAGTTCAGACGATGACGATGCGGGCTCTGGATTTTCTGGAGGAGGCGCAAGAAGGGCTGGTGATTCCAAATCTAAAACCCCTGTTCTGGACAACTTTGGTAGAGACTTAACCAAAGTTGCAGAGGAAGGAAAACTTGACCCCATTGTAGGTCGCGAAAAAGAAATTGAGCGCGTATCGCAGATACTATCGCGTAGAAAAAAGAACAACCCTATTTTAATTGGTGAGCCGGGCGTTGGTAAATCTGCAATAGCGGAAGGATTAGCTCTTAAAATTATCCAGAAAAAGGTTTCCAGGGTACTGTTTAACAAGCGCATTGTAGCCTTGGATGTTGCTTCCCTTGTGGCTGGAACAAAGTATCGCGGGCAATTTGAGGAGCGGATGAAAGCCGTAATGAACGAGCTTGAAAAATCTCCAGATGTAATCCTGTTTATTGACGAGCTTCATACCATTGTAGGTGCCGGAGGTGCTAGCGGAAGCCTGGATGCCAGTAACATGTTTAAACCAGCTTTGGCTCGCGGAGAAATTCAGTGCATTGGTGCTACAACCTTGGATGAATACCGTCAGTACATTGAGAAAGATGGTGCATTGGAGAGACGTTTTCAGAAAGTGTTGGTGGAGCCAACGACTATTGACGAGACCATCCAGATCCTTCACAACATAAAAGATAAATACGAAGATCACCACAGCGTAACCTTTTCGGATGAAGCTATCTCCGCTTGCGTAGAATTAACCAATCGTTATTTAGCCGATCGCCATTTACCAGATAAGGCCATTGATGCCTTGGATGAAGCGGGTTCCCGCGTTCACCTGAACAACATAAATGTTCCAAAAGAAATCCTGGATATAGAGAAATCTATCGAGGAGGTGAAGGAAGAGAAAACCAAGGTGGTTAAAAGTCAGAAGTACGAAGAGGCTGCAAAGCTTAGAGATAGAGAGCGCAACCTGATCCAGGACTTAGAAAATGCCAAGCTGCGTTGGGAAGAGGAAGCAAAAACCAAGCGTATTAAGGTAACCGATGATCACGTTGCCGAAGTGGTAGCCATGATGACGGGAATTCCTGTTCAGCGAATTGCGGAGAATGAGTCTGGCAAATTGGCTCGCATGTCCGATGAAATGCAGGACGAAATCATTGGTCAAGCCGATGCTGTGAAAAAAGTGGTTAAGGCCATACAGCGTAACAGAGCTGGATTAAAAGACCCGAAAAGACCCATTGGTTCCTTTATTTTCCTTGGGCCAACCGGTGTGGGTAAAACCCAGCTGGCAAAATCGCTTGCCAAGTACCTTTTTGATTCTGAAGACTCCCTGGTGCGTATTGACATGAGCGAGTACATGGAGAAATTCTCGGTATCTCGTTTGGTAGGAGCCCCTCCAGGATACGTTGGATACGAAGAAGGTGGTCAGCTTACTGAAAAAATCCGTAGAAAGCCCTACTCTATTGTATTGCTGGATGAGATTGAAAAAGCGCATCCCGATGTATTTAACCTACTGTTACAAGCATTAGATGATGGACAGCTAACCGATAGCTTAGGAAGGAAGATTGATTTTAGAAATACGATCATAATCATGACTTCTAACATTGGAGCTCGTCAGCTTTCTGACTTTGGTGCCGGGGTTGGTTTTAGCACGCAGGCTAAAAAAGAAGGTGCTGATGACAATGCGAAGAGTGTAATTCAAAGTGCACTGCGGAAGACTTTTGCTCCTGAGTTCTTAAATCGTGTGGATGACGTGGTTTTATTTAACTCTTTAAGCAAGGAGGATATCCACAAAATCATTGACATTGAATTAAAAGAGGTATATGCGCGAATTAAAACCTTGGGTTACGACATTGAGTTGACCGAGGACGCTAAAAACTTCATTTCAGACAAAGGATTTGATGAAAAGTTTGGTGCACGTCCACTGAAAAGAGCCATCCAGAAGTATATTGAGGATGTGCTAGCAGAGGAGATTATTCACAGCCGCGTGAAAGAAGGCGATAAAATCATCCTGGACTGCAACAAAGAAAAAGACGGTATTGATCTGAAAATTCAGGGTAAAGGAAGCGCTACAAGCAAAAAGAAAAGCACTAAAAACAACCCGTCTAAGGAGGAAGAAGATCCTGCTAAATAAGCAGCGTAATGCAAATAATATAAAACCCAGGCTTGTCCTGGGTTTTTTGTTTTTTATAATGTCCTTTCCAAGTGTTGCTTATTCGGAGAGCTTTAATCTCTTCTCCAAATAAGTCCCAGGTGCCCGAAAACAGAGCTGGTTTATTTTTCCTGGTTTTTCTAGCATACAGGAAAAGCTGTAATAACCTGCAGCGTGAAATTTATCCAGGATAATATCTCCTGGAACTCCATCTACTTTAGTTTTTAACTCAACTCTACCGGCAACTGGCAAACGGTATCGAAGTTTTAACTCCCACCCCCTTTCATGGGCCGCAACTCCAATGGGTTCTAGCAAAGCATGTTTATTGGGTTGCTTCTTGTAGATATAGCGTTTTATCAGGAATCGAATTAAAACAAACAAACACAGCGTGATAGCAGAAATGCCAAAAACTTCTATAATTCCATCCATAACAACTACAAGGAAATTAAGCCCTCAATTTGACCCAGGCTTTTATAACGATCAATAACGGCGTCAATAGACATCATTACCTCTTTAATGGAGATGCTTTCGTAATTCCCTTTTCTGGAGCTCTTGATTTTGATCTCGGCATTCTTGGAGAACTTGCTCAATACCAGATTTTTCTTGTCATCATCGGTTGGGATGATGAATTTAAAGAGATAAACATCGGGGAAATCGTGCAGTTGATCCAGCTGATCTCTCAGCTTTGCTTCCTGTTCTTGCGTCATGGCACAAAGTTACGACAAGCCTGGTTAATCTACCGTGCTTAACTATCCATGCTGCCACAGAAATTAACATTTAAACCAGGTCTAAGACTTTAATTTTGCCCGCATGTCTCGTCTGCCCATCTTTATTCTGTTCTGGATCGTTTTTCTGCTCATTGATCTCTATGTTTTTAGGGGCTTGCGCATTAGTTACCCCCTGGCAGATAAGCCCATCTTAAGAATTGGCTCCTACATACTTTACTGGTCGGCAACTGCATTCTTGAGTTTTTGCCTTATTCGATTTCTAGCGCAAGCTGGCCAGGTTAGACCTTCAACCAGCTGGGTACTGGCTTTCTCAGGTGTGTTTATCGCCATGTATTTACCTAAGGCTATTATCCTGATCTTCAATTTATTATCGGATATCCGTTGTGCTGTTGAATGGGCCTTGCTTAAATTTAATTTTAGTGAGAAAAGCACGGCAGAATCTAGCATACAAATAACCCGAAACGATTTTTTACGCATCGCAGGTAGCCTTTTAGCATTAATTCCTTTTGGCTCTGTTTTATACGGTATTTTTTACGGTCGGTTTAATTTTCGCCTGGAAGAGATTGAAGTAAGTAGCCATAAGCTCAGACCCAATAGCCCTCCCATTCGGGTAGTTCAAATTTCGGATGCGCATTTGGGGTCTTTTTTGGAAAATAAAGCCCCGGTTGAAGATGCCATTCAACGAATTAATGATTTAAAACCAGACCTGATATTATTTACCGGAGACTTGGTAAACGATAGAGCCGATGAAGCAGAGCCCTGGATTGACGTGTTTTCCCAATTACAAGCCAAACACGGAAAGTACTCTGTGCTGGGTAATCACGACTATGGTGACTATGTTCAGTGGCCCAGCAAAGAGGCAAAAACAGAAAACTTAGAGCGCTTAAAGCAGATTCACGCTAAAATGGGTTTTCGTTTACTGTTAAACGAAAATGAGCGCCTTGAAATCAATGAAAATTCAATAGAAATTTCTGGGGTAGAAAACTGGGGGCTCCCTCCTTTTCCTCAGCATGGCAACCTTGATTTAGCCCAGGAAAAAGTGGATCCAAATGCCTTTAACATCCTCCTATCACACGACCCAACCCATTTTGATGAACAAGTGGTTAAGCACTCTAAAAAACCTGACTTAACCCTTTCCGGACACACGCATG
>JBMYJC010000004.1:13245-17766 GCA_049594055.1 Luteibaculum sp.
ACAATCAGCAGCTGTTGTACGTTAACCGGGGCTTTGGGTACATTGGGTTTCCAGGACGTGTAGGCATGCCACCAGAAATCACTCACTTTACCATTAAGCCATCTCAGGCTTAATTCTTTCCTGGATATAGCTTAAAATATTATCGAAAACCTCCTTTTTGTTGGGCTCATTGTGCATTTCATGGTAGCCACTCTCGTAGGAGATAAATCGGGCATTAGGCATTTTTTCCGATATCAATTTGGTGGCCCAGTGTGCGGTTATTTGATCGTCCTTTCCATGATATAAAAATGTGTTGGCATTAATATCCCTTGCTTTTAACTGGATGAGGGTGGCCATTTTACTCATCTCCACAAAGAGCCGCGGACTTATCCAGTCGTGTACCAGATCATCGTCTTCGTATGCCTCTACCACCTCGTTGTCACGAGAAAGGGCATATACCGATAAATCGTTCTTTTTAATTAAGGATGGCAAAACCCGGTTGGCAATTTTGGCTAACACGGTCTTTATAAATCCCGGTTTAAAACTCAGTGCAACCCAGGGAGAGGCGATAATAGCCCCATTAATCTGGGGTTGACGAAGCAATAAATATCCCAAAACAATATTGCCGCCCATACTGTGTCCGAAAATAAAAGTGGGTAAATCCTGGGGCTGGTTTACAAAATGATGAATGGGTGCCAGGACATCTTTGTAGGACTTAATATGCCCTCTTTTTCCAGAGCTTAATCCGTGCCCAGGTAAATCAAAACGGATTACGGAAACCCCGTTTTGAATAAAATATTTAACTACATGAGAATATCGCCAACAGTGCTCTCCCAATCCGTGAACCATGATAATCCTCGCTATGGGCTTATCTGCTTTTACTTCCTCGAAAGCAATTTTATATCCGGCTATTCGCAGGTAGTTGAGCTGATCCATGGGCTTAAATTATTGCTAAACTTGCAAACATACAGAACTAAGCTGCATGCTAGATATTTTTCTCCAACCCGAAACCTGGATTGCCTTATTAACCCTCACCTTTCTGGAAATTGTTTTAGGGATAGACAACATTATTTTTATATCGCTGGTTACTGGAAGGTTGCCAAAAAGTCAACAACCCAAAGCGCGAACACTGGGTTTAGCTTTGGCTTTAATAATGCGGCTTATCCTGCTTAGTTTAATTAGCTTTTTAACCCAACTAACCAATCCACTCTTTGAGGTAGTTGGCTACCCCATTACGGCAAGGGATATTATCCTGCTTTTTGGCGGGTTATTTCTCATTATGAAATCCACCAAAGAAATCCACCACAAAGTGGTTGGAGATCATCCGGTGGAGCAAGAAAAGAAAGGCGCTACAAAGTTTGGGTCGGCCATTTTCCAGATTATAGTATTGGACCTTGTATTCTCTTTCGACAGTATTTTAACCGCGGTTGGATTGACCGATGAGCTTATTTTAATGGTGATAGCGGTGATTGTTTCTATCATCATCATGATGGTTTTTGCTGGGGCTATCAGTAGATTCATAAACTCTTATCCTACTTTACAGGTATTGGCCTTGTCCTTTTTAATCCTCATAGGATTCACATTGATTCTTGAAATTGAAGCATTGGGCATCCATATTCCCAAAGGCTACATTTACTTTGCAGTGTTTTTCTCCCTCGCTGTGGAAACCATCAACCTTAATCTTGGAAAGAAAAAAAATGAGAGCAACGCTTAAATCAACCCAAATTTGTGCCCTTATAGCCACTTTGTTTTTATGTGTGGGTACATTATCTGCTCAGCCTTACTTAAAAAGCAGGGCAATGAGCTACATCAGAAAGTCGGCCACCATCATAAAAGAGTCTCACAAGTTTTTGCCCGATATGGATCGCCAGCGCTTAGATGGAACCTTTGACAGGGCCGTTAGGCACCAGCGTTATGCGCGCTTTTTGTTTGATAACCAGGAATATTTAAACGCCATCCATCACTCGGATTATGCAAGGCGCTTAGCTTTTAATGTGTACCACGTAGAAAACGACATCAAACCAAAAAGCTGGGAATACACCCAAACGGAGAAGGACGCCTTAAAAAACCTTCCTTTTAACGAGGAATTAGACAGACGTTTGGAAGAGCGCTACCCTAAAATTGTGTTTGATGACATGCCGTATTTAACCGATTCGGTATTGTACGACCTGGAATTTAATGACCCCAAATGGAAGTAAGTAAACTGCCTTTTATTGGCGTTTTTTTCCTCCTTCTTCTGTGGTCTTGTGGCTCAGAACAGGAAGCAACAGCTCCATCAAAAATTGAAACAAAGGAGGAAAAACAAATTGCCCCGGTTGAAAAGGCCTTTTATTTAAATAACGATAATGCCCCGGATTACCTTGCTAATTACTTTAATGAAAACCCTGAAAGACAGGTTCTTATAAAAACTAAATACGGAGAAATTATACTTCGGTTATCGGAGAAAACGCCAATCCACTCGGGTAACTTTTTGTATTTGATTAAGGAAAAGGACTATTACGACAGCACCTTGTTTTATCGCGTGGCGGAAGATTTTCTCATCCAAGGAGGAGATGCCGACAACTTTCTAATATCCAACCGTAAATACGGAATTGGTGAATATGCGCTTCCCATGGAATTGGATGAAGAGTTGTATCACAAACCAGGTGCACTAGCCATGTGTAGGCATTACGACAACAGCAATGAAGGTCTGAGTACTTCGTTTGATTTCTACATTGTAATTGGAGAAAAATCTACCGAACTGCAGTTGCAGCAATTAGAACGCGAACACAATATTCGCTTTAGTCCCGATCAACGAAAAACTTATAAAACCATAGGCGGAACTCCGCACTTGGATGGTGAACATACCGTTTTTGGTGAAGTCCTAAGTGGAATGGATGTAGTTAAGAAAATATCCATGCAACCTACAGACAGTCAAGATTGGCCAGACGAAAACATTTTTATTGAAGCAGAAATAATATCCTAAGCCCATGAAATTAAAAAGCCTAAGTCTCTTATCAATAGCCGCAATTGCCGTGGCTTGTTCGAGCGAAAAAAAATCAGCCTTTGTGTACCCAGAAACTAAGCAGGTAGACAGTAGCCGAGTTTATTTTGGTGATACTGTACCCGACCCTTATGCATGGTTGGAAGATGATTACAGCGAGGAAACAATGGCGTGGGTAGACCAGCAAAACAAGTTAACCCGAAGTTACCTGGATACACTCTCGCAGCTACAGAAGCTAAAGGAATTAATGCCAAAGTATTGGAAATATGCTTCCTATTCCTCTCCAAAAAGAACAGAGGCTGGGTTGTTTTACTGGTACTCCGATGGTGTGATGAATCAGCCGCAACTGATGAGAAAAACCAGGGATGGCCAGGAGAGCGTAGTCCTTGATCCCAATTCCCTTTCGGAAGACGGAACGGCTTCTATTAATAGTTGGTCGGTATCTGAGGACGGGAAATATTTGGCTTACGGCTTATCCAAGTCGGGTTCCGACTGGGCTGAGATTTTTATTAAGGATATAAACACAGGAGAGCTCCTACCCGATCGCATCCAATGGGTGAAGTTTAGTGGAATAAGCTGGGATAAAGAAGGTTTTTACTACAGTGCTTTTCCCGCGCCAAAAGATGGGAATGAGTACAGTGCAAAAAACGAGTTTCATCGGGTCTTCTACCACAAACTAGGAGCGACAGAAGATCAATTAATCTACGAAGATGCTCAAAATGCGCAGCGCACATTTTCTGCAGAATTGGATGATGATTTAAAATATTTAATGGTTTATGGAGCTGAAAGCACCAGCGGGAATAGCATTTCAGTTCGGTCTGCAGCCAAGAAAACTGGAGAGTTTACTCACTTAGTATTGGGCTTTGAGCATGACTGGAGCTATGTGGGTAGCTACAAAAAAGGACTTTTGTTTTTAACCAATTACAATGCACCGAATAACCAAATTGTTTGGATTGATCCGGAAAAGCCACAAAATCAATATTGGAAAACCATAGTTGCCGAGCGGGAACAACTCTTACAAGGTGCAGTTTTAGCCAAGGATCATTTAGCCTTGAATTACCTAACAGATGTGGTAAACAGCTTGGAATTATTTGAGTTAGGAAGCGCTGCAACTGAAAAGTTAAGGCTGGAAGGCAAAGGAAATGTGGGTGGATTGCAGTATGATAAAACCGAGGGAGACATTTATTTCCATTATGAGGATTACATCAATCCAGGATTGGTGTATAAATACAACATCATATCAGAGCAGTTGGATGTCTATAAAAAACCAGAACTCCCATTTAATCCAGAGAATTTTGTTGTGGAACAGGTTTTTTATCCCAGTAAGGATGGAACCAGAATTCCGCTGTTTATTGTTCACAAAAAGGGCTTAGCTAAATCTCCCGAAACCCCATGTTTTCTATATGCCTACGGTGGATTTAATATTGCCATACAGCCGCATTTTAAACCCGATAGAATGGCCTTTTTAGAAGCCGGTGGAATTTATGCAGTAGCTAACATTAGAGGTGGGTCTGAATATGGAGAAGCATGGCACGAGTCTGGCACAAAGTTTAACAAAC
>JBMYJC010000005.1:0-16672 GCA_049594055.1 Luteibaculum sp.
TTATGATGTGTCTTTCTCATTAGGGGATGGCTTAAGGCCAGGTTCCCTTGCAGATGCAAACGACAGAGCCCAGTTTGCAGAATTAGAAACGCTGGGTGAACTCACTAAAATAGCATGGAAACACGATGTACAAACCATGATTGAAGGTCCTGGGCATGTACCCATGCACATGATTAAGGAGAACATGGACAAGCAGCTTAAGGAATGTGATGAAGCTCCTTTTTACACGCTTGGACCATTAACAACGGATATAGCACCAGGCTACGATCATATTACTTCGGGAATAGGAGCGGCTATGATCGGTTGGTTTGGCTGTGCTATGCTTTGTTACGTTACACCAAAAGAACACCTTGGGTTACCCAATAAAAAGGATGTGAAAGATGGGGTTATAACCTATAAAATTGCGGCTCATGCGGCAGATTTAGCTAAAGGACATCCAGGAGCTCAAATAAGAGATAATGCGCTGAGTAAAGCTCGTTTTGATTTCCGCTGGGAGGATCAGTTTAATCTGTCACTTGATCCAGATACCGCCAGGGAATATCACGATGAAACATTACCCGCAGATGGGGCTAAAGTGGCACATTTTTGCAGTATGTGTGGCCCTAACTTTTGTTCCATGAAAATCACCCAAGACGTGAGAGAATTTGCGGCTCAAAATAACCTGGAAGAGGATGAAGCCCTTAAAAAAGGCATGGAAGAAAAGGCAGAGGAATTTAAGAAGATTGGAAGCCAACTGTACGTAGAGCAGTAAATGTGGGTTTGCATCAGTCCGGAGGAGGAGCTTAAAAATGAGCTGAGCACAGTTTGCTGGATTTTAGAGAATACCAGCGCCAGAATTCACATTAGAAAACCGGACTGGCCTTTGGAGAAAATTGTCAAGTATTTAAAAGGGCTTCCAAAAGATGTTTTACCAAGAATCTCAGTTCATGGAAATTGCTTGGAGGCTAAAGAAGATTTTGATGCTGTTGGACGACATTTTAAATCGTACGAGCTTGTGAAGACCGAGGCCGATAATCGGGTTTATTCCAAATCCTTCCATTCTTTCTCGGGATTGGATTTAGAGGCTTTGGACTATGCTTTTATTGGTCCGGTTTACCAAAGCATTAGTAAGGCGAAATACCCTCAGGCATGGACACAACAGGAACTAGAAAAACATCTAGAGCAAATTGGACCACAGAAAAGCAAGTTAATTGCGTTGGGGGGAATTGGATCTGAGAATGCAAAGAAGCTGCTTAAAATGGGCTTTGGTGGTTTTGCGGTTTTAGGCAGTATATGGATGCAAAAATCCGAAGAGCAAAGAAAAGAGGAAGCAAAAAAACTAGAGGCGATATGCCAAATGTATTAAGTATAGCAGGCTTAGACCCCACAACGGGAGCGGGTATTGGCGCTGACCAGAGAGCAATAGAGCACTTTGGAAACAGGGCCTTTACCGTATGCACTGCTATAACGGCCCAGAGTGACTTTCGCTGCTATAATGTGGATTTTCTGCCTCAACAGTTGCTGCTTACCCAATTAGAACCATTGCTTAATGAGTATGAACTGGGGGCTATTAAGATTGGCATCATTGGTAGTTTAGTTGACCTGAACGCAGTTTTAAGCTTCGTTCTAAAATTTCAAAACCCCATGGTTATTTGGGATCCCGTATTGAAATCTAGCTCTGGCTTGTCCTTTTTACAAGCATTAGATCCACAGGAATTACAAGATGTTTTGCAGAAAATTGACCTATGTACCCCTAACCGGGAAGAATCTAGCTTATTGCTTTCAAAGCTGCAGAAAGAAACATGGAAGGATATTACTATTTCCGCCAGCATTCTAGAAACTGGAGGAGACAAGCCAGAAAGCAATGCAGATGTTTTGTACAAGGATGGAAGCTCGGTGGAATTTCCCTTTGAACGCATCCCCAATAAAAGTATCCATGGCACGGGTTGTAGGTACTCCAGTGCTATTGCCTCCTTAATGGCAGGCAATTCAACGCTGGAACAGGCAATTGTTAAAGCGCAGGAATACGTAAGAGCAGAGATTTTAAAATATCACAAATTAGAGAGCCATGCCTAAGTTTCCGCCTTTACAATATATCACCGGGCCGGGTTCTCCGGAAGAGATTATTTCAAGGGTTGAAGCCAATTTAACGGCGGGAATACGCTGGATTCAATTGCGCTATAAGTACAAATTAGATGAAGCGCATTTAAAAAACTACGTTGCAATCGGACAAGAGGTATCCAAACTCTGTAAGGAATATGATGCAGTTTTTATTGTGAATGACAAGATTGAGTACGTAGATATTTTTAATGCAGATGGGGTGCATGTGGGATTAGAAGATGCTCCATTGGCCGTGGCCAGAAGGGTAATTGGCTCCAAGAAAATTTTAGGGGCTACAGCCAATACCTGGCAACAGGTTGCTTCAGCTTCCAAAGGCGGAGCGGATTACATTGGTCTTGGGCCCTATCGTTTTACGCAAACCAAAGAGAAGTTAGCTCCTGTTTTAGGCGATGTAGGCTACACGGATATTATGGCCCGGGTTGCTTTAAAGTCAATTAATTGTCCCATTTATGCTATCGGAGGCATTGGCCCAGGGGATGTTCCCGCACTTATAAAAACTGGAGTATCTGGCATTGCGGCCTCCTCTGCATTAGAGGAAGCAGCCACACGCAAAAAAATGTTGGAAGCTATCAAACACTGGAATTAGGATGGAAGAATTTATAGTAGCAAATACAGCTTTTAAGTCACGCTTGCTTTTGGGAACTGGGAAATTCAGTGGAAATGATGCGATGCTGGAGGCAATTTCCGCGGCAGGTTCAGATCTGGTTACGGTGGCTTTAAAACGGGTAGATGTTAAATCTGCCCAGGATACAATGCTGGAGGCCTTAAAACAAAGTGGAGTGAAGCTTTTGCCGAATACCTCTGGGGTAAGAAATGCAAAAGAGGCCATTTTTGCTGCAGAATTGGCGCGTGAGGCCCTGGAAACCAATTGGTTAAAACTAGAGATTCACCCAGACCCTAAATATCTTTTACCCGATCCTATAGAAACTTTAATGGCTTGTGAAGAGCTAGCAAAACGCGGGTTTAATATCCTGCCATACATCCATGCAGATCCTGTTTTGTGTAAACGCTTGGAAGATGCAGGTACAGCTGCCGTTATGCCTTTAGGCTCTCCAATTGGCAGCAATTTGGGATTAAAAACAAAAGAGTTTATAGAGATTATCATTAAACAAAGCAGGGTTCCTGTTATTGTTGATGCGGGAATAGGCGCGCCTAGTGATGCCGCTTTGGCTATGGAATTGGGCGCTGATGCCGTTTTAGTAAACACCGCAATTGCCGTAGCCGGAAACCCAAGTGAAATGGCTAGTGCCTTTCGCCTTGCAGTTGAGGCGGGGAGGAGAGCCTTTTTGGCTCAACTCGGAGAAAAATCTTATGAAGGAGCCAAAGCCAGCTCACCTTTAACCTCATTTTTAGATGCCTGAATTTAGATCAGTTTTCGAAGGCCATAATTGGGAAGAAACAAAGGCTGCTATTTATGGCAAAACCAAACGCGATGTAGAGCGCGCCATTGCTTCAGGAGAGAACAGTCTTGACGCGTTTATGGCATTGCTTTCTCCTGCTGCAGATGTTTTGTTGGAAGAAATGGCACAAGAAAGTATGCGATTAACCCGCAAACGATTTGGTAAAACCATCCAGCTTTTTGCCCCTTTTTACCTCTCCAATGAATGCCAAAATATTTGCACCTACTGCGGATTTAGTTTGGATAACCCCATTCGCAGAAAAACTCTGAATCCAATAGAAATTGAAAAGGAAATTGCCGCAATAAAAGCTTTGGGTTTTCGTCATGTTTTACTGGTTACTGGTGAAGCAAATAAAACGGTGGGAGTGGATTACCTGGAAAGAGCCATCTCTCAAATTCGCCCGCATTTCGATCAGGTAAGTATGGAGGTTCAGCCACTGGATCAGCCGGACTATGAACGCTTGAGAAATGTAGGTTTACATGCTGTATTGGTTTACCAGGAAACCTATCACCAGGAGGACTACAAAAAACATCATCCAAAAGGAAAGAAGTCTAACTTTTATTACCGCCTGGAAACACCCGATCGCTTGGGGAGAGCGGGGATACACAAGATTGGCTTGGGAACACTAATTGGTTTGGAAGATTGGCGGGTGGATGCATTTTTTACAGCCATGCATCTTCAATATCTGGAAAAACACTATTGGAGAAGTAAGTACACCCTTTCTTTCCCAAGGTTGCGGCCATTTTCTGGTGGTTTAGAACCAAAGGTGGAGATGAGCGATAGGCAACTCGTACAGTTAATATGCGCGTATCGAATATTTAATCCCGAGGTGGAGTTGTCCTTGTCAACCAGAGAAAGCGAGCATTTTAGAAATCACGTCCTTCCCTTAGGTGTAACCACCATGAGTGCGGGTTCAAAAACAAATCCAGGAGGCTATGCTGTAGAACCTCAGTCTTTAGAGCAGTTTGAGATATCGGATGAACGCAGTCCTAAAAAAATCATGGAAATCATCCAAAAGCAAGGCTTAGAGCCAGTTTGGAAAGATTGGGATTTATCTTACGAAGGACCTGCTTTACAGGTAAAATAATACCTGAAATCTTGGATTAAGGAAATTGTAATCCAAGCTAAGGTCGGTTCGTTTGTACTCGTTGCGCTCTTTGTGGTTCTCAAAACGACCATTAAATGAAATAACGTCCATTCCAAGCGCTACCTTTTTTGCCACAAAATACATGAGGCCAGCACCCGCTCTTGCTTTATAGATTTGAGGGTGTGGACTAAAACCATTTAAACGAAAATCTTTTCCCAAATCAAGCTGAACCGTGTAGATGAATTTCTCTGTGAAATTCCCGTGCAACCTGGAAAATATTCCAACATACATGGTTCGGATGTCAGAGACTGATGAAAAGTTAGTTAGGAAGTCTTCCTGAACGCGATAATCCGAAATGTAAGCTAAAGAAACCCCAACGGCAATACGATCGGTAATCATTAAACCGGCCAGTGGTCCTCCTTCAAATTGCGTATTGGTCTGCTTAAATGTGGAGTCTTGTTCCGTGCTAGAATCAAAAAATAATTGCCCCCCTAAGATTAGTTGACCTTTTTGTTGCGAAGCAGCTGCAAGGGAAATAAGAAGAAAACAAAGAAATGTAAGAAAACGCATATCGATGATTTGGGTACTGCAAGTATCTGAAAAAATGCTGCAACACAGGCTGCCAATTTAGAAGAAGTAAGAATTACATCGAACCACATTTAATAAGGTCTTAATGTTCAGCTAAGAAAAGCATAACCAAAGTGCAAGCAACATTTTGCTAGGATGATTTGGCGGAAGTTTAAGTGGTTGATATTCAATTATTAAGAAAGCTGGGGAGCTAGCTATTTAAGGAGCGGATTAGCTCTTGTTTTAATTATGGGGTAATACGTGCACGGTAGTTTTGCGCTGATATAAAAATCGGACAAAAATGCAGCATTGGTTAGGAAAGATAAGAAGCGGAAGTTACCTCATTGCTATATTTTCAACAGTTCTACTATTTTTTTATTGCTACTCTAGTGAAGCCCAAACTCCATTTGCCTTTCAGGGAAATGAAACTGGAGATTCCTGGAACTTTACAGCAGTAACCAATAACCTTAGCGCATCATATGTGAGGACCGGTTCCGGCTCAATTAGGGCAGGTGGAGGAAACAATACCAATTGTGGAGATTGCATAAATGGTTCAGGTACAGGAAATTGCTCTGGTACCCACATTTCCACAGAAATAAGATTTGTAGATAAAGACGTATCCTGTTTTACAGGTGTCCAGCTGGAATTATACTATGGAAATTACCATCCTGCATGCAACGGAACGGGATGGGATAGTGGGGAAGATCTGTATTTTCAAGCCTATCACGATGGTGTAGCTCAAACTGCGGTAATGCTGGAGGACGGTTCAGCAAATCTACAAGTGCCCTATAAACGCTTTACTTACAGCGTTCCAAATGGGCTAAACAGCTTTAGTTTCCGTATGTACATTTTAGGAAATACAGATAGGCGGGACGAATTCCTTTTTATGGATGATGTGCAATTAACCTACACCTCCTTTGGGGGCACAGCAACTTCAGATGAGACCATTTGCCCCAACGAAACAGCCGATTTGTTTTTTGATTGCAATACCGGAATCCAATGGGAAGAAAGTACTGACAATGTAAACTGGACCAACGCGGCAGGGGCATCCACCTCTCAAAATTATACCACTCCGGCTCTTACTCAGACCACTTATTACAGAGTGCGATTAACGGACACTGACCCCGAGGTTTATTCCAATGTGCTTACTGTTACAGTGCAAGGCTCTTGTTGTACCCCGCTTTCTGGCGTATCTATTGCAGGGGACAACACCATTTGTCAGGATGAAATAGATACATACACAGCATCTTTTACCAATGGAGATGGCCCAGTTTCCTACTCTTGGACGGTTAATGGAGGTACAATTAATGGCTCTTCTACAAATTCCACGGTAAACATTACATGGGATGGGAGCGGAACACGAAGTGTATCTGTAACCCTAACAAATGCTTGTAGCAGCGAATCTGAAACCTATAATGTAAGTATCAGTCAACCGACAGTTTCAATAACTCAAGATCCCAACCCAATTTGCGCAGGGGAGGATGTAGACTTGCAGGTTTCAACAAGCGCTGGGGCTAGCTTTACTTGGGATGACGATAATTCCAGCACCAATCCAAGAAGTATATCCAACCCAAGTAATAACGACTCTTACTCCGTTACCGCCCTTGATGGAAATGGCTGCGAGAATACGGCAAGCATTAACATTCAAGTAACTCCACTTCCGGCTGCACCCGCCAACCAAACAGTAGAATACTGCTTGAATGAGTCTGCCAGTCAATTAAGCCCAAACGGAGCCCAATACAACTGGTACGATGCAGGCATGAATCCTTTGCCCAATGCACCTACTCCAAATACATCTTCTGCTGGAAGTACCACTTATTTTGTAAGCGAAACCGCTAATGGCTGCGAGGGGCCAAGTGCAGAGGTGCAGGTTACAGTATTTGATTTACCCGCGGTTGTTGCTCAAGCTAGTCCTGAGGAAATCTGTACGGGAGAGTTTAGCACCATTAGCACTAGTGGTGCAGAAAGCTACGTATGGCGAGATGACCAAAGCACCTCGGATACAAGATTTGAAAATCCTGCTACTTCACGCACCTACACCGTTGATGGTATAGATGCAAATGGTTGCGAAAACAGCGCATCAGTTACCCTTAGCGTTAATCCCTTGCCCAATGTTCAGGTTACAGCAGATGAAAACCCCATCTGCGAGGGAGAAAGTACCAACCTCAATGCCAGTGGAGCGGTAAATTATACTTGGTTGGATGACAATAGTACAAGTGCAAACCGCCTTGTGGCGCCCACAAATACAACCACTTATACAGTGGAAGGAGAAAATGCTAATGGTTGTGTAAATACCGCTACCATTATTTTGCAAGTAAATGCACTACCGGCAAAACCCGCTGATCAACAAATAGAAATTTGTCAGTTTTCTCCTGCCACTCAGCTCACTCCCAACACTGCCAATTTTGAATGGTTTGATGAAAATATGCTGGCCTTAAGCCAGGCGCCAACTCCTCCAACAGACAATGTAGGTACGCAAACCTATTTTTATCGGGAGTTACTAAATGGATGTGCAGGTGAGCTTGCTGAAGTTATCGTTGAAATTGTTCAAAAGCCCAGCGCCTTTTTAGATCGAAGCAGATCGGTTTGCCAATTCAGTGCGGTTACGCAATTAAGCCCTAACAGTGTAGAGTTTGTTTGGTACGATGAGGACGATAATTTAATTGGATCGGCTCCAACCCCGCCAACCGATGAACCCTTGGACAGTATCTTCTTTTTTAGGCGGGAATTAAATGGCTGTTCCAGCGACAGAGCACGCTTCTTTTTCCAGGTAAAAGAAAAACCAGAGACGCCTTCTGATAACAACTTCCGGTTTTGCTATGGCGAAACATCTTACCAGTTAATCCCAAATGATGCGGACATTAATTGGATGGATGAAAATTTTAATCCGCTGCCAGAAGCACCTACTCCCAACACTACGAATAGTGGTGACTATGTTTACCACATCGCAAGGGAACTAGATGCTTGCCAATCCGATACGGTTGTTATTGATGTTCGAATTGAGAATGAGATCACCCCATTTAGCGGTTTTCAAACTACCTACTGTCAGTTTGAAACGGCGGTTCCTATTAACCCAGGAACTGGAACGGCAGAATGGTTTGATGAGCAAGGGAATCCATTGGGGAATATTAATCCTACACCACAAACCGCTACAGCAGGTTTTACTTCTTACGAAGCAAGGAGAGTAATCAACGGTTGTACTAGCTCTTTGGCCAGTTTTCCTGTTCAGGTAGTAGCCAGACCTCAGACTCCGGTAGTTCCCATAAGTCCATTGGAATATTGCCAGGATGATCCAAACGTTCCAGTCTTACAACCTGCTGGCAACCCATATATGTGGTATAATGAGCTGGGTAACGAGTTGGGAAGCAATTATGTGCCGCCAGTTTCAAGCGTTGATACGGTTAAATTTTACGTTAGGGAGATTGAAACGGTAAACAATTGCCGCAGCTTGCCCGATTCGGTTTTGGTAATTACCAAGTTAAAACCTCAAACCCCGGCTCCAGGCAATTTTGGTCCCTACTGTCAATTTGAAGCAGCCACGGCATTGCAACCTGCTGGTGGAAACTACGAGTGGTTTGAATTAAATGAGCAGACCAATCAATTTGAAAGTCGTGGGAATACAGTTATTCCAAGTACTCAAGTTCCAGGAAATACTACTTTTTCCGTTGTTGAAACGATAAATGGATGTAGCTCTGATGCAGCAAGCATGGTCTTAAATGTGAAGCCCAAACCATCTGCTCCGGTAGTAAATTCCCCTGTCTTTTATTGCCAAAATGAATCGGCTAGTCCATTAACGGCCAATGCCAACCCCGGAAATCAGTTTAACTGGTATGGAGCAAATTATAACCCATTACCTGGGGTCCCAACACCGTCTACTAATTCGGTTGGAAATACAGATTACTATGTCTCACAGACCTTGAATGGCTGCGAGAGCGATACTACTGGCCCCTTAGTAGTAACCGTTCGGCAAAGGCCAAGTTTTACTGTGAATGCGGGGACTGCATGTCCAGGGGAAAATTTTCCAATTAGCTTCAGTTTTAACGGAACGGCTCCTTTTGATGTTAGATTTATAGATCAGGCTAATGGAACTGCGCAGGATGTCCGGGTTAGTCAGAATCCTGGGCTAATCCAATGGAGCCAAGAAGGTAATTTTACGGTGCAGCTATTAAACGATAATCATTGTAATGCCATTAATCAATCGTCTAGCATTCAGCTACAGCGTTTTGTTGCTCCCACAGTAAGCCTATCGGTTAGAGAAGACAAATGTGCACGAAGCACCTTTGTTGTTGCAGATTTTAGCGGGACCCCCAATTTCAGTTTTAACTGGATAAGACCAGGTGGAATAAGCCAACCGAGCGGGACGGGAGCATTAAAAGATTCTATACAGGTTAATCAGGTAGGGGCGGTGCGCCTTTCCAATTTGAGTGACGCGAATTGCCCGGCTGCGAATAGTCCTTCCGTAAACGTTAACAAAGTAGATTACGCTGTTCCTAGTCCTATGGTGTTTGCACCCCGTTTATGTGAGGGAGGAATGACCACTGTGGCAATCAGCAATTTGGAGCCAGGAACAGAAACTGTTTTGCGTTTTAACGGGGAGTCTTACAATTTTACTCAAGACAGGGTTTTTGACTTTAACGATTTAGCGGTTGGATGCTATGATCTGGAAATTTTTGCAATAGATCCAGTGGCCAATTGCAGCACGGCAGTAGACCGCTATTCAGATGCTCTCTGCGTAGAGCCAAATCCCATTGCAGATTTCGAATTAGAACCGGCTGTTACTTTTGATGAGGCCAATAGAACCGTATTTAATAGAAGCTTTGGCGCAAGCAGTTATGCCTGGCTTGTGAACGGGGAAAATGTTAGTACCGACTTTAATTTAACCTATGATTTTGGCGTGTATGAAAGCGCTTCAGCGGATGTTTGTCTGGAAGCAACTATGGTCTTTTCCAACAATTTGATGTGTTACGATACATTATGCAGAAATTTAAATGTGGAAGGTGGGGCACCAGTTTATTTGCCCAATGCTTTTACTCCTGAAGTAAACGGTGTGAATGACACTTGGGGAGCGTCCACGGATGGTTTCTTCGATTATTTTAATCTAAGGGTTTATGACCGCTGGGGAGCGCTTATCTATACTGGATATTCTCCAACGGATAGATGGGATGGACGTTACAAAGGAAGCCTAGTAAGTCCTGGCGTATATTCTTACCGAGTGGATTTTCGGTATAAAAACACCGTGGGAGAAAAAGAAATTTTAGGAACGGTGACCGTCTTGCATTAATCCTATGACAGGCCCCCCCCCTGGCCACTCTCCATTTTGCGGATGCTTAGCTTTAACATAAGTACTAGCCTGGAAACAATTGCTTCTTAAAGGCGATAACAAAAAGCAGGATTCCTCCCAGAAATAACCATTCCAGGTGATCTGAAATGGGAATCTCATCTGGGGGGTTGTTCTTAAAGGAATCGTCATCGTCCTTTTTCTTACCAAAGCGCCTGTCTAATTCGCTGTCATCAAAATCAATCCTAGGTTTTTCGTTTTGGTAAAATTCTATGGGATTAATTACCTCTTCCTGTTCAAGGGGGGATGCAACTTCCTTCTCTTCAAAAATTACAGTTTCGGTGCGGTCTCCGTAATCTTTTTGGGGCTGGGTGGCATTTGCGGGTTGACAAAAAGAAATAGACACTAAGACAAAAGCTGCCAGCTTAAAAAACTTCATCGGATTGGCTGGTGTGTATGGGTGGTCAAATCTACAAGCTAGGGCTAAACACTTTGTTAGCCCTTTATTAAGTGTTTCCTAAAGTTGGATTTTATGGAAAGCGCTTTCCCCGTTTTTAAAATTGAGTTGGATTAAAAACAAGTTGCCACTCACTTCTTGTGGCCGAAGAACTTGAAGCTCAGCAAGGTTATCAACTTTTACCTCCTTTAATAATTTTCCATCTATTGCATGCACTAAGACTTTATCTAAAACACCTGGTTTGGTAGCCCTAACATGAACCCCGCCATTTTGGTTATAAACCCAGGCCTCATTTTTTGAAGCTAGTTCCTCAAGGATACTAGTGCTGATTTGTTTTCTGGCAAACACCAGGTAAAAACGATCCGTCCAGGTTTCAGCTTTTGAAGCAGTAAAACTGTAATCCCCTTCATCAATAGGCGTGATTTGATAGGTTTTTTGGTCTAGAATGTGTGGGGCAAAATCTCCAAAATCTGGAAATTCATCTGCCTCAATATGTATTTGGTATTCACCTGCATGAGATACTGCAACGTGCAGCGGGATGGAGGTTGTTTTTTCAATAGGGGGAATTGCAGTAATGCACAAGGGTCTGCCATCACTTGCTAAGGGGTGAATATAAAAGTTACCTCCGGGAGGAGCAATTGCATCCCAACCCCAATCATATTTAACGCTTGTTTCTTCTACAATTCCCATTAAACTGTTGTAGCGTGTATTGCCGTCAATTATTTGTAGGTAAAAACGAGAGAGTAAGTTTTTCTCTCCACTTTTATTTGATTTAAAGTCGCTGTTGTCACCACCGCGCATGCTATTGGTAAAGGAAACATTGCCGCCACCACCTGATGCCAGGATGCAAGCATAAAATCCTTGTCCAGAAGCAATATAGGTGTTGTTTAATGTTTTGGAATTGTCTGTACTTCCTGCCACCGTAGATCCAGTAAAGTTTATAGATATCTGTTGGTTCGCAACGGTATAAGCAATACTGGGGTCATGGTTAAAGAGTCGGATAAAACCGTCCAATTTTGTGTTGTTAGCATTTAAGAATGCCGCTGCATTAATGGCAGAAGGGTAGGGGTTACCCAAGGCATTATAATTATTGTCACCTGACCCATCATAGAGCGTAGCGTATTGAATGGTACCGTTGTTGGCAATGCCTGAGAAAGTATGGCTACTTACTCCGGTCATGGCATATCCACGACCAATTTCCATTTGTGTGGCCCCTGAAACCGAAGCCCAGTTTGCAGTGGTTAAACCGGGGGCATTTAAGCGATAAGCTCTGCTTGCACCAAGGTCACCAATGGTTTCAACACTAACGGGGGTTGACCAGAAGTTATAAAGGTTGCTGGCTTGCCCATCGGGTTTGTTGCGTGTAACATTAAAGGTACCCGTACCGGTAAGCGTAGAGCTTGCGCCTTGAACTAATGAGCCGTCATCGGCAATGTTAATGGTTCCCGTATTATTTAAAATACCGGCTGTAACGGTTAAAAAGGCATCCTCTGCAATTGAGGTGGTACCACTATTTGTGAAATTCCCTGAACTTAAGGTGAAGGTAGTTCCCTCGCCAAGGTTGAGTGTACCTGAGTTTGATACTGCACCACTTACAGTGCTGATAACATTGTCTCCGAGGGCATCTATAATTCCGCCATTAGTAATACTCGTAGTTCCGGTACACAATAGGTCTGCGCCCGAATTGAGCGTTATCTCACCCAAAGCACCTACGGTTATAGATCTGTTTGGAATGGTGAGTGTTTGATTTGAGGATAATTCAAGGGTGCCATTAATTGTAATCGTTCTGTTATGCGTAAAAGCGTTGTTTAATATACTACCAAACTGCAAGGTAGTACCGGCATCTACAATTAAGTTAGGAAGGTGATTTGCCCCCGAATAGCTCGGGAAGTTTATTTGGGTTGTGCCTCCACCGGTAAAAGTTATTGTAGGAGATCCAGACAAGACAATTTGATTATCATCGGTTCCTCCGGTGTTCGCGGCATTGTAATTAAAGCTTCCGCTAATTGTAATGCTGTTTGGAAAAGTGTACGATGCATTATTGTCATCAGTAAACTGGATATCGTGATAAGCCCCCCCAGGAATAGGAATGTTACTTGCAAATCCAGAAGTAAAAATCACTTTACTTCCATCCCCCGGATTGATAAAGTTTACTGCGGGCACGGTTTCAGCGCCTTGCACATAACCAGAAATGTTAGGGTCTTGCTCGTGGTTTATAGTCAATGTCGCATTATCTCTTAGTTCGATGGTGGCTCCAAAATTGTCATTTAAACCAAGATCTAAAGTAACAGAAGTGTTCTCTGCAATGACCAATTTGCTGTTCGTTCCAGAAATTCCAAAGTTTTGAAAGCTAACTGCCATAGTAACATTGGAGTTTACGATAAAGGTTTCATCGTCTCCAATAAAAACATCTGCATTGGCTCCAGGTGCCTCTGCTGGTGTTGCGGGAGAAGCAGTTCCGTTTGCGTACTGCGTCCAGCTAGCAGGCGCACTGGCATTTCCTGCAGACCCTGGTCTTAGGTACCAAACCCCTGCTTCAACCAGAAAGAAATTAAAACTAACGTCATCAATTCCAATTCCAGGTGAATTAGCTCCTGTACTAACTGCTGGTAAGGTCCATCGGAACACGATGCTTTCTCCGTCTGCTAATCCAGCACCTGGTAAGGTTATTTGTGCAGTTTTCAGCGTTCGATTGGTATTTCCATTTTGAGCACCAGAGGCATCACATACCCCGTCTGGATTTACACCTAAAAAGCCTCCACCCGTATTGTCTACGCAATCTACTGCTTCATAATCTAATGTATTAACATCCGTAAAGGTGCCACTAAGGCCGGTTCCAATTTTGTACGCAAAATCTGTAGTAAAATGACCAGCACCGACAACAGCGCTTACACGCCATTGTTCTCCGTAATATGAAATGTCAACATTAGTTAGTGTTTGTCCGGTGTTGTTGGTAAACTCCCAGGCTACCACAAAACTTGTAGAAGCATCATCTATAAAACCTAACGCGCGATCCGCAGCAGCTGCCTGGCCATAACTGTATACTCCAGCGGTGGTACTTGTTCCAGTGCCCACAGTAGCGGAGCTAACATCCGAACCATTATTTTGGATTATCCAGCCATCTTTTATGCCAGACATGTTGGTTGCATTTAACCCATTGAAGTTTTCCGTTATTGCTACCCCCTGCGTTGTTATTGAGTATTGTGCAGAGCTATAGTTTAGAAAAGTGAACGAGCAAATTGCAAGACAAATTCCTAAGGCGTAAAGTTTTCTCATAGAAACTAGGTTAAGGCAGCGTTAATTTTGCGAATTTGTTATTCGAAAGCAACGCGGCTACCCCTTCTTTTCTATGTCATTTTATCGAATATTGAGGGCTTACAGTCGGTAAATGGTTTCAAGTAATCGAAATTACTGGGAAATCAAGGGTTCTATTACTGGAATCCTAATGTTTTGAGAAGTATAAAAAATGACTAGCGGTAAGAAAAAATTGAACTACCGTCACTCAGGTAAGCGCAGATGTTTAATACGCTTTAATTGGTTCCTATTGCAGTATGATTTATCGAGTAATTAAGGATTCTAGCAAATTATCTTCCGATTTGGCCAGGATAATTAGAATATCCGTTTGGATGTCAGTTAGAGTCATTTCACTTTTTCCTTCCGGCTTAACCCGGTGCAATAATTTTCCTTGTAGATCAAAAAACAGGATTTCAGTGGTTTCAACTGGAATCGATTTTAATTTTAATTCCCCAGCTTGTCTTAAAACATTAATTTCTTGATTATCAGTTGATTCTGAAATGGAGTTAGGTGTTATTTGCGTTCTGGCAAATACTATCTCAAATCGGTCTCTGTAAAACTGCTTTTCCGTTTCGTAAAAGTTATAGGGACCTTCTAAAAGCGGATGGATGGTATACTGGGTTTTATCAAGCAGGAAGGGTTCTAAGTTTCCAAAATCCATTTTACTGGATGGACGAAGTTTAATCTGGTAATCTCCCATGCCCGGTATCCCAACTAAAAGATTTATTCGGGTAGTTTTTTCGATGGATCCGATACTCTGGATGTTTAAATCTAATCCGCCAGGTAGTGAAGTACCCATAAAAAATCCTAAAGGGTTATTTGCTTTGGCATCCCAACCCCAATCGTATTTGGCACTTGCATGTGGGCTAACTCCAATAAGGGTTGTATACTCCTTTTGTCCATTTACCAGGTGAATCCAGAATTTTCCGTCAATTTCAAAAGATTTCCTATTGGACTTAAATTGACTGTTATCGCCCCCACGCATGGAATTGGTGAAGCTAACATGTTGCCCATCTGTACCATCCAATAGGGGAGCGTAAAACCCTTGACAGGAGGCGATGTATGTATTGCTTAAGGTTTGATCTTCATCGGTAATGCCAGCCACCGTTGCGCCCATATTATTTATGGTAATCTGCTGATTTGCCGATGTGTATTCGATGTTCGGGTTATGGTTAAAAAGATTGATATATCCATCCATAATACTGCTGTTTTCAAAACAGAAATCGTAAGCATTTATAGCGGATGGATAAGGGTTTCCGAACACATTAAATTCTAAGCCTGTACCCTGGTCGCGTTCTACCTCGCGGTTTATATCCCCATTATTAACCGTTCCGTTAAATGTATGAGTGGCTATTCCACGCAAAGCATAACCTCTGCCAACCGTTAAAGCAGTTGAGCCGTTTACCACCGACCAATGAGCAGTTAAAGTTCCTGGAGCGTTTAATTGATATTTACTGGTAGCATTTAATTCACTCATAAGTACCGTGTTACTTATGGGTGTTGACCAAAAGTTGTACAATCCACTCGCCTGTCCATCAGGTCTGTTCCTGGTAATAGAATAAGTCCCGCTTCCAGCAATGGTACTGCCTGTTCCTTGAATTAAAGAGGCATCATCCAAAAGCACTATGTGTCCGTTGTTGGTTAAGTCTCCGGAGGTAAACGTGAGGAAAGCATTGGAGCGAACTGTTATGGAATCAGCAACACTTAAGTTACCACCATTGGGTTTAAAAGCTCCATCTATTTCGGCCTCTACATCTGCCCCAAAAGAAAAGCTTACCGGGTTTGTTGTAGCCGACTCAAATATTGCATTGGCATCCACCACAAATTCTGCAGAATCTCTTGAATCACTATTCACGGTTAATGTTTGGCCGCTTGTTGATCCCTGTAGGGTAGCATTTGCATTTCCATATACCCCGAAATGGCTTACGCTTTCGCTTGTAAATCCGGTTAAGGTAACATCGCTGTCTACAATTTTTAAAAGATCGCTGCTGGCTGGGCTCACGCGGTTTGGCGACCAGTTGCTTGCTTGTTTGTAGCTGGCAGAACCACTGGGACCGTTGTAGGTGTATACGATGGCACCGTCATTATGGGTAAATGCATAGGTGCTTACTCCCGAAGTGGCATAACAAGGGTCGTTATTGGTAGGATGTTCATTGTAATCGAAAAATTTGAGGTAATAGGTCTGCCCAATTGTTAAGCCCGAAAGGGTAAAAGAAGATCCACTGCCATTGTAAACAGCGTAGGAGCTGCCACCTAAATTATCGCCACTGCCCAAAGTGTTGTTACCCGAATAAATTGTTTTATTGGCCGGAGCCACGGTAATCTCGGAGCCTGCTTTGGCTACTACCAGGATAGCATCCACATCTGCATCTTTGGTAAATGAAAGGGTAGCTGAACTAGCGCTTTGGTAGGAATGGTTAACACCAGTAGTGAAATCAGCGGAAACGGGAGTATTACAGGTAACACATTGTTTACCTGTGATCAATATA
>JBMYJC010000005.1:16682-16928 GCA_049594055.1 Luteibaculum sp.
TCCCATCCAGCATATTTATCATCACCGTTAAAATTCCCCACTAAACGCAGAATAATGTCTGTTTCGCTATCATCAATGGCGATGCTTGTACTTCCATTATAGGAGGAAACATCGGTATACAAAGTAGATGCCGTAGTACCATTATAGGAAAGACTGTACTGTAATTCTCCTGAAGCAAAGGTTCCGTTGGTGGCCGTTTGGAAGGATACCTGAACATCCACGAATTCATTAGCACTTGCCCCTAAT
>JBMYJC010000006.1:0-16707 GCA_049594055.1 Luteibaculum sp.
CTGAGACAGTACCCGCGTCTGCATTCTGCTCTACCGTTATAAAAACAGAATCTTTGCCCATACATCCGTTATCATCGCTAACCTCAACTACATATTTGTAGGTATTGCCCGCCATGTTATCGGTAAACTGAGTAACATCCGTACTCGTAGAGCTAAGCTTGCTGAGGTCAGCACCTGTCCAATTGAATGTGAAATTTGGAGTTCCTCCTATAACTTGTGCTGTCAATTCTTTGGCAACCCCGGTGCAAGCACCTGTTTGATAGACATCGTTTCCTCCGCTGGTTACATTCACAAAGGGGTCTCCATTGGCCGAGGTGGTAAATTCATTCACATCACAAGAAATGGAGAGGTTTCCATTGGCATCGTAGGCCACAACCTGCCAGTAATAGGTAGAATTTGCATTTAGCAATACCGTATCTAAGGTGAAAGAAGTATTTGTTCCTACATCTATCGTGTCATAGATATTATTAGGAGGATTGTTTGTTCCTAAAGATAGTCTGTAACCAGTAGGTGTTGTTCCTCCCGAGGGAGCATCCCAGGATAGCTCCAAATCCTTTTGGCAAATATCCCCAGTCATGTCGGCTGGCATTAAGTTGGTAGGGCAATCTGGTGGCAAGGTTCCAATATAAACATGGTAATCTTCAACCTCACCAACGGTGTAGCTTCCACAAGGAAGGTAGGTTCCATCCACATAGTTCCAGTAACCAATAACCCTCATTCGGGTAAGGCCTTCAAAACCACCTGTAAGGTTGGCATCAACTGTGCCAGTAAAGGTGAAGGAAACTTCACTTGGAATGTTTGTGGTAATTAGGGCTTCAGTAGCGGGGTCAAATACGGTATCGTTGTTCCAATCTATCCATGCTTTAACATTGCAAAGACGGTTGGTAGCTGTAGATTCTGTAAAAATATCAACTACAATTTCGAAATCATCGCCTTCTTCTACAACCGCGGTAAATGATGTAAAATCCGTATATCCACCCGTGCTACCTGAGCAACCATTGGAGGCATTATCAAATTCGCCAACAAACTCAACATCCGTTATGTAAGTATCCTGTGCTCGCGTAGTATCATTACAAGCATCAAAGGGGTCGTTACTGGAATTCCCCCTGGCATTACAATAGGCTTGTGTTGGAACAACCTCGTCAACTACCATTAAAATGAAATCAACAGTATGGAAAGCAGTTAAGAGACATCCATCCGTTCCTAAACCTGCAGAGAATAAAACAGGATCCGCTACCTGAACCCTAAACCTTACCGGACCATTGGCTTGACCCATAGGGGGAATTATCTGCGCATTATATTCTGTAACTATATTTCCAGCAAAGGCAATATTCTCATCCTCTGAAAAAGCTTTATCATCATTCCAATCGCAAAAACCATATAGTAAAGCATTTACGAATGCAGTGTTATTCCCTGTCATCAAACCTCCATCAGGGGTGATAAACAAGGTATCTGATGTCATGTCCGTATACGTATTTGCACAATCGTATCCTGGAAATAAAGTTTTTCCGTTTAAGGCAATAAACTCAACTGCTGACTGATCCCCTCCGCAATCATCACCAGACGGCTGACAATAATTTTGTGCGTGTAATTGACTGTTGGATAAAAAGACAAAGACGGCAAGACACAAAACTGTGCCAAACCAGGTAAATAATTGGTTTCTCATAACTCCTAGTAAAGTTGATGTTGATTTACAACGTAGTGTTCTCGATTAAGTGGCCTACAAAAGTCGGGAATATTAGAAAGTTTTCGAAATTAATTATTGCAAAAGGCTATCAAATTGCCAATTTCATCCTGCAAATTGGTAGATATTAGATATTTTGTTTGTTTAATATAGCAGTGGCTTCTTAATAGAATACAAACTATATGCCCATCTTAAAACATACATAGTTCACCGCAAACCCTAATCCAGACGAAAATCTATAGAAGTATCGACTGAGAAATTTTTGGTTTAGTTAAGGATACTTACGCGGCCAAGCACTCTTTTCTGGAGAGAGTCCATCCCGTAATAACTAATTACTAAGGGATAAACTCCAGGTTGTACCCTTTCTCCTTGAACAGTTCCATCCCATTGGAAATTTGGGTCGTATGAAAGATAAACACTCTCTCCCCAGCGATTAAAGATCTGAATGCTAAAGCGGCTGGGGTCTAGAAATAACCAACTGATTGAGAAAAAATCATTTACCCCATCCCCATTGGGTGTAAAACTGCTGGGAATGTACATAGCACTCTCTGGGCCTACACGCGGGCGATAAAAAATGGTATCGCGGCAGCCAAAGGGTGAAAGCATTTCGGCTCTTAAAAAGTAGGAAGCTGTATCGGAAGCATAGCTATATCTGAAGGACGGGCTGGTATTAATTGCGCTGGCAATGGTGTCCAAATTGGGTAAGTCCATTAAAAACCACGACACCGTTGCCAAATCACTGCTCGATCTCATTTGGTAAAGTGCATCGGTCTCCACAATGGTTAAATCAACTGGGCTTTGTGTTATTTCTGCACTAGGAAGAGGGTAAACCTCTATGGTATCTGGTCGCAACTCTAAATAACAGCCTTTATCGCTGTTTGCCTGTAAAAGAACCCCATAATCTCCCGCCTCAAGAAAAGTGTACTGAAAGTATTTGGAGGAACTCTGGAAAAGTCCATCACCTAAAGTCCATAGCACTTGATTTAAAGGCTCATTGCGAACATCAACCGTTATCTCTAATGGCACACAACCATTGAAGGGGTTTATACTGGCCTGAACATTGGGAATGGGATGATATCTAACTACCGTATAACTGGTGTCGGGCAATGAACAGCCATCTTCCATTACAACCGCTACCGTATCATTTATACCTGAATAATTTCCAAAATAATCCACTGCAGGCCCAATCTGTCCATTAGACCATGAAAAGGTATAATTACCTACTCCTAAGCCCCCAGTACCGTTTGCCATCAACTGGGTGCTGTCTCCTGGACAGATGCTATCCGGCAATTGTGGGTTTACCCTTAAAGAGTCTAAATAACTAAGGGAAAAACTATAAGGATCCGATGGGCAATTGTTTGCATCAAAAGCCTGTATGGTATAGGTTCCCGGCTTTGATAGTGCAATGGCGCTTGGACTGGCTTGGCCTTCTAATTCAAATGTGTAGGGGGCACCGTTACCGCTACTAGCCGCCAAGCTTGCATTATAGACCTCTCCGGTACACAAGATTGTATCCGCAACTGGATTTATTTGAACCTGAGTGGGTTCTATTACCTCTATAGTGTCTTTATTGGAACAATTCACCGCATCCCTTACCGTAAGCACATAGTTTCCCGCTTCTAAACCAAACACAGAATCTTGCTGACTTGGAAGCGTATTCATGCTGCTCAATTGCAACCACTCGTAGGAAAAGGGTGGGTTATCACCAGTTACGGATGTCGCAATAGCCCCATCATTACCATCGAAACAGCTTACTGGATAATCTCTACTGCTTATTTGTGGGGATCCCGAATTGGGAATCGTTATCGTGGTATCATAAACACAGCCCTTAAAGTCCTCTACCCGAAATGTATAGGTTCCCGGTAATGCATTGGTTAGATGTGTATCTGGTTCTAATGTACCGTTCCAATAAAATTGGTAGGATGCATTTCCACCTCCAATAGAGTCAATCCTGGCAGATCCATCATTGCGAAAACAATTGGCGGTTTGGATGCTCATTTTAATACCAATTAAATCGGGTTGCCCAACAATAAGCGTATCTCGTATGGAACAACCCTCTGCATCGCTGATAACCACAACGTACTGGTCTGCGATTAATCCAGAAAAAAGCAACCCATTATTCACTCCTCGATTTGGGGTAATAGCACTTTGGTAGCTTCCGCCCTGAAAGGGCGAGCCACCGCTGACAAAAACTTCAATTCGTCCGTTAGGATCTCCAAAGCAAGAGGCGGAATCTACAATTGGAGCCTGAGTAAAATTCATACCATCGGGTGCAAACACTTCGTGAGTATTGCTCCCCGAACAGCCTAAACTATCAGATACTGTTACTGTGTACTGGCCTTCTGGCAAACCGGAAACCATGGCGGTAGTATCGGCTGTATTTGGTGACCAGGAGAAAAAATACTGGCCCCCAATTCCTCCCGTAAAAACAGTGTTTAAAACTCCAGAAGAATCTCCTTTACACCGCACCGAGTCTTGATCTGCAACTACCGATATGGCTTGTGGAACAACAACAATTGCGGTGTCATTTTGCACACAAGTACCATCTGGGGTATAAATCACGGGAAAAGATCCAGCACCTGATACGGAAGGATCGAATAGGCTGTCGTTAACAATGTAGGGACGGTTATTCCAAAACCCAGCTTGGGGCGTTGCAACTAATGGTGTTGCCATTGCTTCCGGACAAATAGGTCTTATAGGTGGAATATTGGCAATAATGGCTGTATCCACCACAATTTGAATACTGTCATAATCACCACAGGCATTGTCAATTAAATGGTAGATTTTATGCTTGCCAGGCCCCGCTATTCTGGGATCAAAGGTTGGAAAATCCTCATTTACAATCCCTGGCCCAAACCATTTACCGCCCGGTGTTACAGAAGTAAAGTCGAAAGGCTTCTTAAATTCACAAACCGCATCCAGAGAATCGATGGCAGCATCAAACTGGTCATTTACTGCAATGAAAATTGTATCTGCTACTGGGCACTGACCATCAATGCGATAAATAATTCTGTGTGTTCCAGGACCGGCATTTCCGGGAGAGAAAACGCCATTTTGATTTACCCCGGGTCCAGACCAAATTCCATTGGGCGAGGCTACACTAAGAGTAAAATCCTGGTCACCGGTACAAAAGGGCCCTGCTGGTGTAATGGTAGGATCCGGTTTAGGAATAACATTTACCTCCACCTCTTCTTCCAGCTGACAGCCGCCCGCATTACTTACCGTTACTGTATAAATTTCAGAGCCTGTGAATGGCGGCAGAAATTTTTGGCCATTTATAACTCCGCCCGTCCAATTAACATTGGTAAAATATCCACTGGCGGTTAGGGTAAGTGAATCTCCCTGACAAAGTGTTGTATCCCTAGGAGCCACCAGGCGAATCGAATCTGCGGTTAGGTTAACACTGTAATTAGCCACACAGTCGTTATCATCGATTACCGTGATATTATAGGAACCACTGGCTAAATCGCTAAATGTTGCTGAACTCTGATCTGGCCCTCCGTTTAAGTTATAGGTGTAAGGGGCTGTTCCGCCTTGGCTTTGCATCGTAATCCTCCCATCCTGCGCCAGCTCGCAACTTAAATCTTGTGTTGATGCTGTATCAAGGATTAATTCCTCTGGCTGGTTTACTTCGATTGATTCCGAAACAACACAGCCATTGTCATCTGTAATTTGTAAAGTTTTGGTACCAGCATTTGTGCTAATGTCCTCCGTTGTTTGCCCACTGCTCCAGTTATAATTGTATGGTGGAGTTCCTCCACTTACATCCGACTCCACTTGTCCATCCGTTAAACCAAAACAAGTAACATCGCTGGCCGATAGGCTTAATGCAAGGGCAGTGGGTTCGCCAATTGTTAAAGAAATATCGCCTTCGCAACCTTCATCATCTACAACATTCACTGCATAAGTTCCCGCGCAAAGTGAATCCTCCAGTGCCTCCCCTTCTCCAAAGGGCCAGTTAAATGTAAAGGGAGCGGTTCCTCCGCTTACTAAGACCTCACCCGAACCGTCACAAGAATCCGCACAAGCGGCATCTGTTGTGGTAGCACTCAGACTTAATGGTGGTCTTATTTTTACTTTAACCTGGTCCTGGACTTTAATTTTATTTCCGTTACAAATGGTGTATTCCACCTCAACAAAAACATCTTCCTCTGTGGCATTAGGATCGGACAAGCAATAATTAAAACCATCTGCAGTAGAAAGCGTGTTGCCGCCCTGGTCATACCACCTCAGGGTATAATTCGGGGGGCCGTCTGGAGTAAATCGCCAAGCCTCGTTGGTTGCAGTCCAAGATCCGGTATTTCTACCAGGAGGAGCAAGACCAACTGTTCCATTTATATTCTGAATACCAATGGTAGCCCGCCCACCGTTCCAACCGGCACAGCGAGGTTTATCTTTGATGTACACCTCAATAACGTTGGTATTCTCGTAGAGTACAATTTGCTGCGTAGTTCGCAGGTTATTGCAGTCAAAATGCGAAACATTGGAAAAGTTTACCACAAAAGTTCTGCACGGGGGCGCTCCTACAACTGCATAGTTAATATCGGGACTACCTACACTGGGGTCTAAATCGTGGAAAGCCCCGTTGATGGAGTTTTTATACAAGCCACCAGGTGAACCAAGCCCTAAAGGGCAGGTTGGATCCGTGGCACTTGGAATTGGGTCATCATGACTCCAGCAACAGTTCCCCCCTGCATACGCGGTATTAAAGGATACACAACCGTTTGCGCCAACTACTAAACGGTTATAGGTATTCCCGTAAAAACAAAAATCAAAGGGTAAATCAATAATGCCGCTAAATATGTCATCAGCACCCACAAATAAACGGGTTCCACCACTGAAGCCAAAAGGTGGATTGTAGGTTACAGGCTCCACCTTGTAGGCGGTTGTTTGTCCGGTTTTTAAATATTTCGATTCAAGATCAACACAGGTTTCACCACATTCTAGTAGGACTTCCCCGTTAACAACACTTAGATTTGGATCATCGAGTTCAATTTCAACTTTGGAACAACCGGGGGCGGTTCCCTGCGCCAACATTAGAGTTGGTAAGAGAATCAGTGATAAAAGAATAATTCGCTTTAACAATAGGGGCAAAAGACAGCATTTGTTTATCGGACGACAACTATAAGCAAAAGTTGGCTTTATGTTAAGTAAATGTTAAGCCCTATTAGCCTTTTACCTAAGGTATCCACTTAATGTCTTTAAAATTAGGCTTGCGCTTTTCCAGAAAGGCATTCCGGCCTTCTTTGGCTTCTTCGGTCATGTAGGCTAGCCTCGTAGCCTCTCCGGCAAATACTTGTTGTCCTACCATTCCGTCATCGGTTAGATTCATGGCGAACTTTAGCATTTTAATAGATGTTGGCGATTTGGCCAAAATTTCCTGTGCCCATTGGTAGGCGGTATCTTCTAACTCGTTATGCGGAATTACTGCGTTTACCATGCCCATTTCAAATGCCTCTTGGGCGGAATAATTCCTTCCTAGAAAAAATATTTCCCGGGCCTTTTTCTGTCCCACCAACTTGGCCAAATAAGCAGAGCCATATCCGCCATCAAAGCTGGTTACATCGGCATCGGTTTGCTTAAAGATGGCGTGTTCTTTACTGGCTAGGGTAAGATCGCAAACCACGTGCAAACTGTGTCCGCCGCCTACTGCCCAACCGGGTACTACCGCAATTACCACCTTGGGCATAAAGCGTATTAACCGCTGTACCTCCAGAATATTCAAGCGGTGCATGCCATCCTCTCCAACATAACCTTGGTGGCCTCTCGCCTTTTGGTCTCCACCACTGCAGAATGAGTACACCCCGTCTTTGGATGATGGTCCCTCAGCTGAGAGCAAGACCACCCCAATGGAAGTATCTTCTTGTGCATCGTAAAATGCCTGGTAAAGCTCGGCTGTAGTTTTTGGGCGAAAAGCATTGCGCACATCCGGCCGATTAAAGGCAATGCGAGCCACACCATTTGACTTTTTATAGGTAATATCTTCAAACTCTCTAGCTACTTTCCAATTGGCTTTTTCCATGGTACTTGTATGATGTGGAACTTACTTTGTCATTTTTAAGGATGCCGAATTTATACAAAACCTTAAACCAGTTGGTTTAGGCCCGTCTGGAAACACATGGCCCAAATGGGCATCGCAGACCGCACAGCAGGTTTCTACCCGCTGCATGCCGTGCGAAGTATCCAAGTTGTATTGTATGACATTGTATTTCACCGGCTCAGTGAAGCTGGGCCAACCGCTATGAGAATTGTATTTGATCTCCGAGTTAAAAAGTTCCGTTCCACAGCACACGCAGGCGTAAATGCCTTCATCGTAGGAATTGCAGTGTTCCCCTGTAAAAGGGCGCTCGGTGCCTGCCTTTCGGGTAACTCTAAATTCCTCCTCGCTCAATTGTTCCCTCCATTGAGCTTCGGTTTTTTCTACCCTATTTTCGGGTTTTGGACTGCCATTTTTGGCGTAGTCCAGGACTTTATTCCAGGTTAACATGATGCTTTTTTAGTTTGATTGATAAAACACAGATGAGCCAAGGAAAGTGTTTGCTTTAAGATACTTTTTCACATCAAAGAAAATTAGTAGTGATACCTGCACTGTAGCACCCTAATTTCTCCTTCTACTATCCGATATACCAAGCGATGTTCTAGTGTGATTCTTCTAGACCAGTAGCCACTTAATTCATGTTTTAAAGGTTCTGGAGAGCCGGTACCGTGAAATGGGGTTCTTGAAATTTCCTGGAGTAGCAGATTGATTTTCTTTAGGATACGCTTATCGCTTTTTTGCCAGTATAAATAATCTTCCCAAGCGTCAGAGGTAAAAGCGATAACGGCCATGGATCAATCCAGCAATTTCTTTTTTAAACCGTAATCCACTTTATCTTCTGCCACAGCACGTAAAAGGCGTTCTGCATTTTTAGGACTTTTCAATAAATGAAAAGTTTCTTGCATGCTATCATATTCAGCCTTGCTCATTACCACCATATCCTGTCCTTTTGGCCTGGTTATAAAGAGTGGTTTTCCACTAGAAAAAACCTTTTCGAAATAGGCTTTCATATTCTTGCGGAAGTCTGTTAATGTGGTCATTTCCATAATACAAATGTACAACATTAGGTACATTTAGAATTGAGCTAGCAGGGTTAGCCACTTAATGCTTCCGCTCAACTATGGGAAAATTCAATCTTTCCTTTTACCCCATTTTCATTACCACTTTATCAAACAATTTGTCGCTAAACCATTTGCGGATAAAAAGCGATGGTTTGGCCATATAGCCAGCAACATAACGTGTTTTTGGGTCTTCCGCAGACACGGCCTTACTCACCAAATCGGCAATTACCTGTGGGTCTGAGGCTTTTTCTGCATACACTTTTTTAGTGGCTTCTGCTACGCGGTGCGCTAACATGCCGTACGGCCCATTTCCGGAACGCTTCAAAAGTGGTTCCACCATCACTTCATCAAACTCGGTTTTAATACCGCCCGGTTCAATAATCACCACATCAATCCCAAACTCTTTTAATTCTAATCGAAGGCAGTCGCTCCAACCTTCTAAGGCATGTTTTGTAGCGTGATACCAAGCTCCAAGTGGAGTATAAATTTTTCCACCCATCGATGACATGTTGATGATTTTCCCTGAGCGTTTTTCCCGCATTTTGGGCAATACCGCCTTTGTGAGTTCTGCCAAACCAAAAAGGTTGACTTCAAATTGCCTGCGTGCTTCTTCTATCTTGGTATCCTCTACCGCACCGTAGGTGGCGTATCCCGCATTGTTTATCAAAACGTCAATGGCGCTGTGCTTTTCGTGAATGTGGCCTATCACGTTGTGAATATCTCCTTCCTTAGTAATATCCATCACAAAGGGCCGAGCTCCCAGTGCTTTAAGGTCGTCCATCATGTTTAGCCTTCTGGCCGCGGTGTACACAATGTGATTTTCTTTCAGGAGTTGCTTAGCAATGCTTTTACCAATTCCAGAAGATGCCCCGGTTATTAAAATCACCTTTTGCTTGCTCATTCTTTATAGCTTTTTTGTGGTACTAAGCTAAAAGAAGCGCGCTACATTTTTTTGGCATTTTAATTATTTATGGCTTGCTATTTTTGATAATCGACAGGTCTAAAGTAGCCCTTAGGATTAACATTTTCGATCAATTATCTAGCTCTGAAAAAATGATTAAGTCTAACTTAAAGAACAATTCATAACGGAATGTCCATAAAACCAATAAAATCAGATCAGGACTATCAAATGGCGCTAGACAGATTAGATGCCATTTTTGATGCACAACCTGGAACAAAGGAGAGTGATGAGGCGGATATTTTGGCCTTATTAATTGATGAGTACGAAAAAAAGCATTTTCAAATTGAAGCTCCAGATCCCATTGAAGCCATTAAAATTCGAATGGAAGAACTCAATCTTAAACAAGTAGATATTGTTAGGGAATTCGGAGGAAAAAGCCGTGTTTCAGAAATGCTCAATAGGAAGCGAAAACTTACGCTCGATATGATTCGGTACTTGAATAATCGCTTAAATCTATCTGCAAATTTGCTTATTCAAGAATACCAGTTGGCCAAATAGCTATTCTTTTGTAGTGCCCTATTTTTAGCAATTTTCCAGCTCCAAATTATTCTTCATGATCGTTCGCTACTCCAAAAACCCATTTTTCCAGGCTGTAGATATTGCCTTTCACAATCGCTGGCGAATTATTCTGTTTATCATTATTGCAGAGATTCCCTACACCTTATACCATACACTGGGAATTGGATGGGTAAAATTGCCAGTTGTACCCGTTACCATTTTAGGTGGAGCCCTTGCAATTTTCCTGGGTTTTAGAAATAGCTCCGCCTACGACCGTTGGTGGGAAGCGCGCAAGGTCTGGGGCGCTATTGTGAATGATAGCCGAAGTTTTACCGTGTTTGTTTTGAGCTATTTTAAAAGTGAAAACGCCGCTGAAAAGGAGGAAATAAAGAAGCTTCAAAAAGTGCTGATATACCGCCATATTGGATGGTTGTACACCCTAAAATCGCACCTCAGAAAAATTCACAATGAACAAGAAATTAAAGAATGGTATAGCGATAAAGACCAGAAATACCTGAAAGGAAAAACAAACATTCCTGCACAAACACTTTTCTTACAACAGCAAGATCTTGCGGCCGCTTATGACAAAGGTTGGATGAGCGATTACCGCTATACAGAAATGGGACGCTTAATCAGTAGGATGTACGATTGGCAGGGAAAATGCGAACGCATTAAAAACACCGTTTTCCCCTTTTATTACAACTATTACACCCAACTCTTTCTTTGGGTTTTCACGCTGTGTTTGCCCTTTGCATTGGTGCCCCTGATGGGTTGGATAGCATTACCCATTTCGGTAGCTATCTCCTTTGTGTTTTCTATCCTGGAAAAATCTGGATTGGTAACAGAGAATCCTTTTGAAGGCCGCGCTGCCGATACACCCATGAAAACCCTTTGCCGAAGCATTGAAATTGATTTACGCGAAATGCTTGGCGATAGCAATATTCCAGGCCCACTTCCCACCAAAAAAGGGCGTTTTGGTGTGTTGTACAAGGAATAAAAAGCGCTATTGCAGGACAAATTTTTGGGCGCTACCCTGGGCTTGTTGCTTTTCATCCACCCATTGAAAAAGGTAGATTCCAGGATCCAAAAAGCTTAAATCCACACGGCTCTCTTTTATAAGACTGGACTCATAGACCTCTTTGTCCAGCAGGGTAAAAATTTTGAAATTTTTCCTCCCTGCAGGAAAGGCAGTTTTTAGGTGAATGATACCGCTGCTAGGATTAGGAAAAAGGCTCCAGGTGAATTCCTCGTATTCTTGTAGGCCCGTGAGTCCTTCTAGATCCACGCTCATTAAAACATCTTCCCCATTTTGATGGCCCGTAAAATAAAGGGTGGAACCTATAACTGCCGAAGACCAAAACAATGCCCCCGTATTAAAGCGCGAAGTAAAAAGCTGGAGCGTATCTTCCGTTTGGCTGTTCCACAAAAAATATTGGTAGCGATTGGGGCCAAAAGACCCGGCATCTGACGCAAGGAATCATTTAAAGGCTTTAAGGCTGGATACAAATTGGATTCTGGCAGAATAACCCGGTATTGGCCAGAGGCTAAATCCAGCTTGATAAGTTGGTTATTACTCTGGGAAGAGCTTCCACTGCGCATTAACATTAGAAGAGAATCTCCTTGAAGACTATTGAACTTGTACCGATGCGCAACTGCCGTTACCTCAACATCTCCCACTTGCTCGGTACTGGTACCATTGGTTTTGAAGAGCTTAAAAACGTTGCGATCTACTGCTGCATAAAAATACAACCAACCCTCATAGGTAAAAAAGTCCTGCGGCAAAAGGTATTCCATCGCATCCACATTGAGACCACCATTGTCATCGTACGATCTTGCGCTTAGTACCTTCAACTTTTTGGCATCATGTGGCTTTCCAGCCGAAACAAACAAGGCGGTTTCAAAATAATGGGGAGAACCATAGTGATAGGTAAAATAAAGCAGTGAATCAGTTGGATAAAACTGTAAAGCCGTTCCGTGGATTTTATAGCCTCGGGCTGAATCGATGAGTGCTTGTGGTAGCAATTCTGTTTCTACCCCCGATTCCGGATCCAGGAGCACCAAACCCAATTGATCATCCAGCCCAGGAGAAGCGGGCGGATTTGTATCTCGGCTGGCAAAAACAATCTTGTCCTGTAATAGGGCAAAAGCACTGGGATTTTTGGTAATTCCGAAGTTTCTGGTTTTTACAAATTGGGGTTGACCACTCATTAAATCAATCAGCACAAAAGTGCTATCGCCTATGGCTCTGTTTGCAATGGGGATAAGCAGCCTATCCTCATCGGCAACAAAATCCCATTCCAAATCCCCATGAAATATCGTTTGCATGGAACCCGATGCCGTGTTATAGCGCACCAAGGCTTCTCCATCCAGGTGAGAGCGGAAATAAATATCATCGCCATGGGCATAAAAATCTCGGCTTAAACAGGTGATATCATAGGCTCTCGGATCGCTCACATACCACGCGGCCGATTGAGGAATATTACTGCTTTGGAAATTGGAACTAACATCTGCAAACCACAATTGGTCCTTTATTCTGGGGTTTGAAAAGGATTGATCCTCACCAAAAATCAATTGTGCCGAATTATGAAAAAAACCTGTGGGTTTAATAAAGGGATTGCCGGTATTCGGATTTATTGGAACACTAATATTTTGACCGATTAGCTCAAATAAGAAACATGTGAATAAAAGGAAAAAAGTCTGCTTCATTTTTTTGGAATGGAAAATGGAATCAAAGGATTTGAATCTTAGCGTTAAAAGCTTGCCCTGTGGTAGTATTCTCGCACTTTACCAAATACAATCCTGGTTTCCAGTTGGGTATTGCGATACTGATTTCTGAAGTAAAAATCTCTTGGTGAAGCTTTTGGCCAGAAATATTAAAGATGGACAAGACAACGGGATTTCCTGTATTGCTGGTAACCTTAAGTGTTTCTGTTGCCGGATTAGGAAAAACAGCAAAACCTGCTAACTGATTTTCATGGATGGAATTCGTGCCTCCCAACCTATAGCGGAGAAGAACTTCTTCGCCATCTTCCTCCCCTGTAAAATAAAGATTATCCCCCAAGACTACGGCTCCGTCCACCCCATTTTCAAAGGTTTTATTGGCTTGGTAAAACGGCTCCCAACTTCCCTCATTTAAATTGAGTAATGTATAGGAAAAACCATCATCTGGGGCAGACCCACTACCAGAGAAAATAAGTGCAAGACTGTCGGAAAAAATTTGGAATTCATTAAACAAGTTGGAGTTTTCCCAAACCACTGAATCCTGCATTGTATTTAAATCTAAACGAACTAAGTTGTTTGATAACCTACCAGATATTTCAGGGTTCTTTTGCAAAAGGTAAAGGTGATTATCCACCTTAGTCATCAGACTATTTCGTGTGCCATACTCTGGATACAACAAATAATTTCCTACTCGTTCCGTTTGTTCTGGCTTGCCATTGCAGCGCGCCAATTCGAAATGAAATCCCTCCTTATGCCTGTAAAAGTATAGGTAACCGTTGTGCCAAATGTAATTTTGTGGAAAGCTGTTGTCTTCCAATCGCCAATCTAAACCGGCATTGTCGTAAAAGCCTTTTTTAAAGATAACTGCACATTCTACCGCGTCTCCTTCCTCCCCTTTGGAGGCAAATAGGGTGTACTGACAAAAGTCGGCAGAGGTGTACAATTGGATGAAAAAAAGCACACTATCGCTGGCATAGGGCTGCAAATAAACCGTCTTACCATTCCCCGATTCCAGGGTGTCCAAAATCTCTTTTGGCATCAATTGCTTCACTTCAGTTGGACTTTGCGGATTTAAGAGTAAAACTCCATCATGCTTTCTCCCTGCTCCATTCTCACCACGGTTTGCCAATAACAATTGCCCCTTAAAATGTGCTATAAATCCATTGCGAAATAATGCACTGTCATTTTTAATGGCACCAATACCACTCACATCGCTGAATGTTAAAAGAGCGGTGTCTGCATAATTGGAATTATAGCTTTGATAATATTCTGAAACTAAGATGGAGTCATAGATATTTAATCCAAATCTCACTTTTTCATCGCTGTTCAATACCTGCAATGATTCATTACCGATATTGCTTTTTAGCAAGACTCCGCGATCAGAAGGAGATTCTCCCAGAATGGAAAAATACAGCTCGGTTTCCTTTTCCACGAAAAAATTGCTGAGACTAAGGATGCCATCGGGCATGTGGTTTGTACTGTACAGCGCATATGAGAAAGGCACTGGATTGGGGTAAACATGGACATCACCCAAATTTCCGATTCGAAGAATCCCTTGGTAATTGTTAAACTCTTGGGCCCTAAAACCAACAAGCAGTTGATTTCCCCCCCCATAAAAGCCCTCTGGCCATTTAATGGGTTCCTGGGTCTCGGGGTTTAATACGAGGCTAACCGGCTGGCCAATGATTATTAGGCATGAAAAGAGGGCAAAGACGGTGGTAAAAAATCTCATGTACTTCTGCTTTTATTGAGAGTGATTAATCCCTAAGAAATCCGGGTTGAACTTCGATTTGTGGAGCCACCCATTCGGCAGGGCCCATATCGGGAGCTCTTCCGGCACCCTTTATTAGCAACAATTTTGGAACAGTCACAAAAGGTCCCCTACGTTGATTATAGTAGTCTCGGTAAACCTGATTTTCGTACAGCACTGGAGCCGCATCTAACAAGGGCGAAGCGGTAGTGGGTCGAATATTCCAATCATAGGGATTTGTGGGCGAGGTATCGCTTAGCTTTAGCTGGCTTTTATCCAGTACTTCCTCATTCCAGTTGTCTACATTGGAATTGTATGGTGGCAATGGGTTAATATCATCATCGGTGCTCTGGATATTTATTGCTGCCGCTCCAGCATCGCAAATGGCATTAGCCAAACAAATTGCTTGATAAAAAGGATGATTATCTCGAGTTCCGGTAGTAAGCCCCTTAGAATTTAACCGAATTCCATGATGCTTGGGATGATAGATCAGATTGTGAGTTACTCGAATTGATTTTTCTCCCCAAAGATTTTTCCCTCTAACAAAAGACGAGTCTATGTTTTCAGCATAAGTATTTATTGCCGCATGCCAGGCGCTACCCCAGTTACGACCTTGCCCAGAATTGGCCAAAAAATTATTGAAAATCCATAGGTTTCCAGCAGGCCTGGCCTCTATGGAAGCTCCCGCACCGTTACCAACGTAATTGCCATAGATTTCTCCACTAGAACCTTCACCAATGATTATTCCGCTTATGTGGCCATCGTTTTTTAAACCATAATCTTCTACCACATTGTTGCGCACTATGAAATTGTGGCAACGACTCAGCTGGATACCGTCCCAGCCTGGGTTGTGAATTTCATTATTTTCTACTACCACATTATCCAGGTAATGCGGCTTTACGGTATTTACAGAAAATTCACCCCACTGTTTCTGAATTTCAACCAACTCCCCAGTGTATTCATTAAAATCCAACTCATAGCGAAAAGTAACGGTGCAAGGAGTTTCATCTCCTTTTCCTGTTTCTCCTAGGTAAATGGCCTCCCCAGGTGCATTATCAATCTTGCAATTACTGATGCTTAAATCCTGTAATAAAAAGGTGTCCTCAGAATATCTCGCAGTATCGGCATGGCACTGTGCATTGGATTTTACCAAAATAGCTGGCTTATCGGAGCCACTGCGCAAGCTTGTGGAGTATAAAATCCAAACTCTATTAATAGTAAGAAAACTAGTGCCATGCTCGGCCTTTATAGCGATGGTTTCGGTTTGGGGTTCAATTTTTATTCCGTAATGGATACCATTGCTGTGGTCTGTATCACTTGCAGCCCCATCTATTTTAATATGCGTGCAGTTTTGTAGGTAGATCCCGTAACCCTGGGTTGAGTTAGCAATGGTGATCACCTCATTCTCTTCACTGGTGACCACGATTGGGTTTCCTAATGCTCCGTGCAGATTATTGAGCTGCAAATGAATGCGTTGCTTATTGGCATCACCTTTCAGCACCAAAGTATCCCCGGGCTCAATATCCACAGAATTGTATGAACCGTCTTTTACAATTCCGTCATTGGGGTCGATCTCAATTTTTTTCCCTTGAGAAAAGGATATCAAGCTAGTTAAAACCAGCAGTACAGTAAATAATTTCGGCATTTTAAAGGCTTGGTGGAGGGCAAATCAAAATAAATCAAGCTTTCTATGCAAACTATTGTCCACTTAAGAGCATTTCTGCTGCCTGATTTATATCCTGAACCGGCTTTTTACAAAGCCTGTTTTCACAAACATAAATCCAGGTAGTCTCTTTGCACTTTCCCTTTAACATAGGAAGTTGGGAAGGACTTTTTTGAGCGACAAACAAAGCATTAAAGACAGGCTTTTTCATGAGTTGTAATCCGTAATCCCTGGCCTGGTCTCCGCAGATAGCTACCTCATATAAGCTACTGGCTTCCCAATTTAAAAGGCGCATCCAATTGCTATAGGCCACTGGGTAATTAGCCACTTGG
>JBMYJC010000007.1:0-16303 GCA_049594055.1 Luteibaculum sp.
ATATCCAAGCTAACTTTAATTCAGTTTAAAAACCACGAGAGTGCCGAGTTTGAGCTAAGCCCTGGATTAAATACCTTTGTAGGACAAAACGGTTCTGGAAAAACCAATATCCTGGATGCCATTTATTGCCTCTGTTACACCAAAAGCTTTCTAAATCCAGTAGACTCCCAACTCATTCATCATGCCCATGGCTTCTACATGTTGCAAGGCATGTTTCATAAACAAGAGGATCCAATTAAAGTGAGTTTGGGCCTTAAAAAAGGGCAGAAAAAGCAACTGAAACAAAATCAAAAAACGCTGGATCGCCTGGCGGATCACATTGGCTTTGCTCCGGCGGTATTAATTGCTCCTAGCGATCGAGATTTAATACACGAAGGCAGCGAGTACCGCAGAAAGTTTTTCGACAGCATTTTATCTACCTACGACTCCGCTTATTTACAAGACCTTCTGCAATACCAACAAGCCATTAAAAACAGAAATGCCACGCTTAAACAAATGGTCGAGCGCAGATCGCGCGATGCAAGCTACCTGGAAGTATGGGATAGCCAGGTGATTGCCTTAAGCGAAAAGCTAATTCCCAAACGGGAAGTTTTGGTGAAAGAGTTTTTGCCCTTATTCCAATCCCTTTATCAGGAAATAAGCAAAGGCAATGAAACAGCGGATATTACCTGGAACGCGGCAATTTCGGAGGAAGGTCTGGAAATGGACTTAAAGCGCAGTGTAGAGCGAGATCTCAAATTGGGCTACACTACGAAAGGATTACACAAGGATGATTTTGACCTAAGCCTGGATGGTCAACCAATTAAAAAATTTGGTAGTCAGGGGCAACAAAAAACCTTCTTGTTAGCCATGAAGTTGGCCAACTACAAGCTCTTACAGGAAAAAACGGGAAGCACTCCTCTCCTTCTCCTGGATGATATTTTTGATAAGTTGGATCACCAGCGGGTTAAGCACTTGCTAAAACTCATACACGATGAAGAGTTTGGCCAAATCTTTTTAACGCATACCCAAAAAGAGGAACTAGAAGCTATTTTAGCCCTGGAGGATTTACAAGCAAAGATTTTCTCATTATGAAAAGAGACAATACCGAAAATCTGGGCGAGGTCATCAAACGCCTTTTAAAGGCATATCGCATTAACGATAAGTACTACCAAATAGCTATTCTGGAAGAGTGGAACCAACTGATGGGCCCGCTGATTGCAAAACACACCACATCAGTGTTTTTTAAAGGAGGAAGATTAATTATTCGCCTAAATTCTTCAGTGTTAAGGCAGGAACTAAGTTTTACCAAAGAGAAAATTATAAGCTCCTTGAACAAAGCCTTAGGTGAACCGGTGATTAAAGAGGTTGAACTGCGCTGAATTAATTGCCCTGACTGCTTAAGAAATCAGCTAAACTGGAAACTTTTTTCTCTTCCTTGTTTTTGGAAACAGGCCCAGTTTTAGCCTCTTGAAAGCTAGGTGCAGATTGGTCTTTTGCATCCGGTTGTGACCACAATTTTAATTGCTGTTGCAGAGCAGCCATTTTGTTGCGATCCACAGAACACACTCTTTCCCTTCCCACATTACGGATGTTAATGATTCCCCCGTGGCTAAGCACATTCACGTGTTTAGTAACACCTTGTCTGGAAATATTAAAATGCTCGGCAATCTCAGAAATTGACAAATCCTGCTTCAACAAATATGCCACTATTTGCAGGCGGTTTTCATCGCCCAAGGCCTTAAAGCTTTTCGCTAGTTCTTGCTTTTGGTGAGAATTAATCATTGGGTTGCAAAGCGCTAATATACATGCAGCACGGGCATTTTAAAACAAAGTTTTATTTCCACGGGTAAAGACAGCTGAAATTCATACCTTTAGGTCAACCACCCTACCGTGCAACCAAAGAGTACCATATTCATTCAAGAGTTCCAAACTCCCATGGGAGAGCTTATCCTGGGCTCCTACCGCAATAAAATTTGTTTGTGCGATTGGAAGTACCGCAAGCAACGCAAGCAGATTGATGCCCGCATTTGCAAGGGCCTTGATGCTGAAATGAAAATGGGCAAATCGCTAGTGATTAAGCAATGTATCCAGCAGTTGGAAGAATATTTCGCAGGTGAAAGAAGCTCTTTTGATCTGCCTACCTGGCAAGTGGGAAGCTCTTTTCAGCAAAGGGTTTGGAAGGCTTTGTTGGACATTCCTTACGGCAGCACAGAGTCCTATATGTCTTTAAGCAAGCGCATGGCCGATGAAAAAACCATCAGAGCGGTTGCAGCAGCCAATGGTGCCAACGCCTTGTCTATCATTATTCCTTGTCATCGGGTAATTGGAAGCAACCAGAAGCTTATGGGTTATGCAGGCGGTTTGCGTGCAAAGAAAAAACTCCTGGAGTTAGAAAAAGCAATTCCATCAAGTAATCAGCAAAGCCTTTTTATGGCATCGTGAATGAAAGCCCCTTCTAAAGCCCCTCCTAACCTCCCCGAAGGGGAGGAATTCAAGTAGTCCCAAATATTTTAACCGATGCTGCCTCCCCGTCCCGATGGCCATCGGGATGATTTGGGATCCACTTTCTGACAATAGATTCCAGATCTTCACTTTCTTCGTCTGGAATGCAGGCTAGCTTTGCTACACCCTCTCATCTCAAATCCCTCATCACTAATCCAAAATTCTGCTTTCTGCTTTCAGCTTTTCGCCTTTTCAACTCATCAACTCATCAACTCATCAACTCAACTTTTCGGCTCCTAGCTTCTTCCACTAAATCTTTTGTTGCTTTCACCAAACAAATGGATTTACCCTTACTTTATGCACAAAATTGACCTATGCATCCTTTAAACATTGTTTTTCTAGTTCTTGGAGCCCTTGTTGTTATAAGTGGGATTTTTATTGTTCGCCAGCAGCAGGTGGCTGTTATGGAGCGCTTTGGAAAATTCCACAGTGTGCGCAAACCGGGCTTTCATTTGCGTATTCCTATTGTTGATCGAATAGCAGCGCGGGTAAACCTCAGGATTCAACAATTGGATGTGATGGTGGAAACCAAAACCAAAGACGATGTTTTTGTTCGCATTAAAGTATCTGTGCAATACCTGGTTTTGCCCGAGTCTGTTTATGACGCCTTTTACAAGCTGGAAAATCCACACGGACAGATTACTTCCTACGTATTTGATGTGGTCAGAGCTGAGGTTCCCAAGCTTAGGCTGGATGATGTTTTTGAGAAAAAAGATGATATCGCAATTGCAATTAAGCGCGAGTTGGAAGAGGCGATGAACACCTATGGCTACGGGATAATAAAAGCTCTTGTCACTGATATTGATCCAGACGAGGAGGTTAAAAATGCCATGAACCGGATTAATGCAGCCGAAAGAATTAAGGTTGCCGCTGAATACGAGGGCGAAGCAGAACGCATTAGAATTGTAGCCAAGGCAACCGCAGAAGCAGAAAGCAAGCGATTACAGGGACAAGGTATTGCAGATCAGCGGAGAGAAATTGCCAAAGGATTAGAAGAATCGGTAGAGGTACTAAACAAAGTGGGTATTAACTCACAAGAGGCCTCTGCGCTAATTGTGATAACCCAACATTACGATACGCTTCACGGCATAAGCGAAAACACAAGATCCAACCTAATTCTCCTACCCAACAGTCCAAATGCGGCCAGCGATATGCTCAACCAAATGGTAGCGTCCTTTTCTGCTAGCAACGAAATTGGAAAGATGCAGCAAGAGGAAGTCCCAACTGAAAACAAATCTGCCAAACGCTAATTCCCATTTCTATTTTAAAAAAAACACGCATAAAAATCCCAGTGGGGATAACGCTTTTTTGCATAGCTGTTAGCGGGCATTGGTTAGCAGCGCAAGAGGTCATTAAGGTCCAAGACCCTGAATACCAATTGAGTTTTATCCTACCAGATGGCTGGAAATATAAAGACGATGGGTATGTATTGGAATTAAAAAAGCGCTCATCCTCCTACCCAAAAATAGAACTCACCTATTTTAAAGAGGAAGGTAAAATTGGCCTGGATACCCTAATTATGCTTGAACGGGAAAGTATCTTTCCAAGCAAATACAAGGGTTTTTCCCTCCTGGATCACGGATTTTTAGATCCAAAAAAAAGCAGGGCATATTTTAGGTTTTCCTATCAAGAATTTTGGGGTAAGCGCTACGCGTATCGCGTTTTATTCTATGCCCAAGACCAACGTGTTGAAGTGATTTTAACCCTTAAAGAGGAGCGAAACAGACTTGATTTCCTGAGAGAATTTACCCGTACAATTCAATTGGTTTCAAAGAATTAGCCATTTGAGAATCACGCATTTGGGGCTAAGCGGTTTGTTATTGGCGATGTCTATGGCTAGCTTGCTAGTAAACCTAAATGACATGAAAATTATAAACCCTCGACTTCACAGCATTATCGATTATTTGGTAGTACTTTTTTTATGGATTTCACCCAGCGCATTTCAACTACCAGAAAGCACCACTTATTTCACATATGTGCTGGGAGGCGTGCATTTGTTGCTAACCATCGGTACCAAATATCCCGGAGGAATAATAAAAGTTATTCCGCTGGCTGTACATGGCTGGGTAGAATTTATCGTTTCAATCTTACTTTTTGGTGTTGGAGTGTACTTTGGCAATACCGAAGGGGAGCTTTCCAGAAACTTCTATTTCGCTTTTGCCGGTGCCGTTTTTGCCACATGGTTTCTTACACGCTACCGTGAGAATAAGATAATGACACCCAAATCATAACCTTGAGTTCCTTTTAATAAATCTCTTACCTACAAACGAAAAAAGGCCACAGCGAATGCTGCGGCCTTTCTATTCTTCTAAACCCTGGTTTATTGTTTCCTGCTAGCGTTGTACAACGTCTCCACGCAGGGTTTCTAATAAAGCTCCTATCTCTGCTATTACTGGTGCGTTGTTTGGCACACCGTTTAAGCGAGCACCTTCTACAACGTCTTCAACAAAAGCATCGAATGCAGCATTGTCTGCGGTGTTGCCCATACGGTTATTTACTGCTGGATTATGTGCATCTACCATGTTAAGTCCGTTGTATGCGTACGCAGGATTATCTGATCCGGTTGCGGTAGCAAAGAAGTTTGTCAAAGACAAGCTAAGTGCAGCAAAACCAGAAAGATCATTGTTACCCACCTCATTTAAGAGCACTGAGAAATATTCGTCATTTAAGCGGTCATCTGCTGCAATAACAAATACGGTAGAATCAACTACGCTTCTTAGGTTAAGGTATCCTTGCTCAATTTTTGTGCCTGGATTGTTAGGATCATCCACCATAACGTTTCCACCTAATTGAGCGTAGATATCTGTTTGGGCACTAATTCCCTCGGTAGTTTGTACAACCGAAGATCTAAGTGTTTCCAAAAGGGTACCTAATCTTTCAATAATTGGGTCGTTAGCGGGTACACCATTCTGTCCAGCACCTGCAACCACCGCATTCACAAAGTTAGTGAAGGCAGCATCGTTTACTAGGTACTCATTTCTGCGGTTGGTTTGCGGACGGTGCGCATCTACCATATCTAAACCGTTGTAAGAGAAATTCTCTGCTCCCGTTGCAACAGCAAAAAAGTTGGTTAATGAGGCACTAAGGGCGGCAAATCCAGATAGATCATTGTTTCCTACCTCGGCAAGAAGCACATTAAAATATCCATTTAGGTCTTCATCGGCCGCAATTAAGAAAATGGTAGAATCTACTACACTTCTCAGCGTAAGGTATCCTTGTTCAATCATAGTTCCAGGATTGGCTGGGTCATCTACCATGGTACTACCACCTAAGTCAGCATAAATGGTTGGATCTGCTGGAGGTGGAGGAGTTGTTGTTTTGTCATCATCATCGTCTTTACAACCCACAAGGGCAACTGCTAAAAACAAAGCAGCAAAAAGAGGATTCAGAAACTTTAGTTTGCTTTTCATAAGGTTTTGGTTTTTTGGGTTTAGTTGTTAGGAAAAAAGGCCTTGGATAAATTTGCCAAGCTTGTTAAAAAAAGAGTTGTTATTCATTACGGGACAGCCGCTAGCAAGCGACTCCTCGGACGGTCTGTAGAGAGAGGCTTTAAAATCACCATTCGCCATAAATTGATCGTACACGGCTTGATGGCTTAATTCACCATTGTTTTGGTATGCAAATACCATAGTTTTAGACTTCTCATTAAACACAGCTTGCTTTATTCCATTTACTTTCCAAATGGCGGCTTGAGCTTGAGCTTTGGTTAAACTGTCCAGATCCTGGTCAAAATCTATTTTGCCCAATTGCCAGTTTGCTGTTCCATGTTTTCTAAGGTTCTCGCTTGCAGCGTTTACATGAAGGCTTATAGCAATGCATGAGACAACCGCTAAAACAGCCAAAGAGATAAGCGTAATCTTTATTCCTTTCTTCATGATTATTGCCTTTGTTGGCAGGTACGTGAATAAAAGGAAGGCAGATTTTTCAACCGCTTGTTTGTAACACTTCTAAATAGCGCGCTGAAATTTTAGATGAAGTAGGCAGTTTCTTAGACCACCCTTTTTTCTATGTAGTCGGAATTAAAAAGTCGCAGAGCTCCCATATATTTCATTTCAAACTCCACAAAATCTCCCACCTTGTATTTTTTGGCTTTGTCGCCAATTTCCAATACAAGCATATCAGAAGAAGCACCAGAAATGCTGAGGTTGTCATCCAAGGGAGTTACAAAATCTGTGGAAAGATCTAAAAGGCCAACATCCAAAATCATACGCTGTGCAGTTTGGCCGTAATCCTCCTCTTTTATTTGGAAGCTTTCGCCTGAAGGATTGGTCTCTAAGGTTCCAATTGGGACTTTGGGCTTTTCTGTAATCTCAATCACCTGTGCAAAAAGCCTAAAAACGTCTCCATGCATACCTTCTATAACAGTACCATTTACCAGGTCGGCACCAAAAAACAGGGTTTCCCCTACCCTAAAATGGTTGATACCTGCAGGCAAGCGGTGATGCAGTAGCAAGGGTATAACTACAGAAGTTCCTCCAGTAACCCAGGGGATATCCACTTTAAATTTAGCTTCCAAAAGCTGCTTGTAAAGGCTTAGTTGGATGAGTTTATCCTCGCTTGGCATTACTCCGTAAAGACAGTTTAGATTAGATCCCAGTCCGGTTATTTTGATGTTGGGCAACTCGAAGATCTTCTGGTAAAAATCCACCAGTCGCTCACCCATAATTCCCTCGCGAAGATCGCCCAGTTCAATCATAATCACCACGTGGTGAACCTTGTCTTGTTTAACTGCTTCCTTACTGAGTTCTTTAATAGTGGTATATGAGGAATTCAGCGATGCATCTGCGTATCGCACTACATCTTCTATTATTTCCTTAGCTGGAGGTTTTATGTATACCGTTTTAACTGAAGGATCTAATTCTTTTACCAGAATTAGATTACTTAACCGCGCATCGCAAACCTCTCTAGGCTTGTGTTTTAATACCTCCTTCATAAGCAAGGTATTTCCGCAGAGCAGTTTGGTTACGGGAGCCCAATCAATTTCCAGTTCTTTAAACTTGTTATCTAAGAATTTATAGTTGTTTGCCAGTTTTGCTGAATCCAGCGTTACATATGCCATATCAAATAATTATTCTGGGTATATCCTGAGGCAATCGAGTTAATAACTCGTAATTTAATTGCTCACTAAAACGACCAAAAGAAGACACGGAAATTTGATTATCTCCTTCGCCACCAATTAGGATAACCTCATCTCCAATTTTTACATCTTGAAAGTTAGTAATATTTACCGCCAGGCAGTTCATGTTCACAATTCCAACCACTCCAGCCCGCACACCATGTATTAATACACGCCCAGTATTGGACAGCGTTCTTGAAAAACCATAACCGTATCCTACCGGCACCAACGCAATGGTTGTGTCTTCGTGCGCCAGGTAAGAAGTACCATAACCAATAAACTTGCCTTTCTCCACAAACTTTAAACTCATGATTTCTGATTTCCAGGTAATTAGACGCTTTAAAGGATCCTTCCCTTCCGTTTTGTGTTGGTTAGAATACTCGATAAAAATCTCTTCACTGGGCCAAAAACCGTAATGCATGATTCCGATCCGCACCATATCGTAATGCATATCTGGATGCCGGATACTCGCAGCGGAGCAACACGCGTGGACTTTATCATAGGCTAAGCCAAGTTGATCCAGGTATTTTACATACTTCTTAAATGCGCGTTTCTGCTTTTTTATTCTGACGTAATTACTAATGCTTTCTGCACCAGCAAAGTGGGTACATATACCCGCTACCTGAAAATGCTCCTCATTGTTTTTAATGAGTTCAACCACTTCGGGAAGCTCGGCCACCTCAAAACCTGTGCGGTGCATACCCGTTTCCAACTCCAGATGCACGCGCGCCTTTTTACCCACTTTTTTAGCTGCTTCCAGAGCTTTTTTCAAGCGCTCCATTTCAAAAACAAAAAACTCTATTTCATTTTCTACCGCCCAGGCAAAAGCCGTGCTGCTTAAATAACCCATTATGAGTATGGTGGGCCTTTTTTGTGCAGCCTGGTAAACCCGCTGGGCCTCTTCCGCACTGTAAACAGAAAAATGCCTTACATCGCATTCCTCTGCAAGACCAACCATCTGTTCTATTCCATGACCGTATGCGTTGCCTTTAGCTACCAAACTTATCTCCGTTCCCGGAGTGAGAAGCTCTTTTAAGAAACTCAGATTATGCTTAAAAGCTTGTTTACTAATCTCTATTCTGGAGGAGTTAAACATTGGCTTTTTCTATGAATGTGGATAGAAGTTTTACACTGGGCCCAATAATTTCGTCTGGAAAATTGTAATTCTCGTTATGGAGAGGAGCTTGATCTAATCCAGAGCCAATTCCAATCATTAGGGTTGGCATGCTTTCTCTAAAATACCCGAAATCCTCACCCCAACGATTAGGGCCGTCTAGAAAGGCAAAGGCACTGATTCCGTCTTGCAGGATCTCCTCCATAGTTTTCAGCATTTTATTATCCTGCTTAACAGATGGGAAAAGCTCTAATTCCTTTACCTGGTATTCCAATTGGTAGGATTGGCTAAAATCCTTCACCATTTTCTGAACCTTATCCCGAAGTTTTTCAAATTTCTTGAGTTGCGCAGCCCTGATCGTAATGTGTAATTCACCATATCCAGGGTTGGTTCCATAAGCCTCCTCGCCTACCCGAACACAAACTGGAGTTCCAAAACAAAAATTGTCATCGGGGGCATACACGTTGTTCTCCTCCAACCAATTCAACATATCGGATATGGCAAAAGCGGGATTTATGCCTTTTCCCGGCTCTGCTGCATGGGAATACTGCCCATAAAACTTGTAGAACAAGGTACTAACCGATGCAGAGAAAGTTTTCTTAGACAAGAGCACCTGATTGAGCTCGTAGCCCGGTAGATTGTGAATAGCAAGCGCCCCGCGAAACTTTATTTTCTTAAAAACTGGATCCTCCATTACCTTTAAGGCACCCATGCCCGTTTCTTCTGCCGGCTGAAACAACACATAAACCGGTTCTTTTGTCCCGTTTTTGCAGAAGTGTTTTACCAAACCCATCGCAATACTAGCGTGACCATCATGTCCACACAAATGAGCTTTCTGCTGCTTTGTGGACCGATACGCTAAATGGCTGTTTGCCTCCTGGATGGGGAGGGCATCTATATCTGTGCGGTACATAAATCCAGGGGTACTTTCCTCCCCATTGCATTGTACCAAAAGACCAGTTCCCGCAATTTCCCAAATAGCAACTGGATTCCAGGCACTAATACTTTTTTTTAAATAGGCCTGCGTGCCATTTTCCTCAAAGGCTAGTTCTGGATTTTGGTGTAAATAATGTCTGTGGGCAATTAAATCAGTAGTATCCATCCTACTTATTTAAACGCATTTCGAGGTATTTGTTGGTAAATCCAATTTTCTCGTAGAGATGTCTGGCTGGGTTATCGGGTTCTACATGCAGCGCAACGGCCCCGTTAGCTCTGGAACAGGCCGCTTCCATTAGTTTTTTACCCACGCCTTTTCCTCGTACTGCTTGGTTAACCGCAATGTAAACCAGGATATTTTCTGGGATGTATCCCCCCATTCCTGTCTCATTCATTAAAACCACCCCTGCTATGTTTTCGCCCTCATGCGCTACGGTTATAAATCCTCCGTTCCCGGTTTTCATTGCATAGTCGTAGCACTTTTCTATGTGCTCTAAAGGATCCCCATATTGATCCAGGTGCTTAAATAAAAACTGGCAAACTTTTTCACGGGTGAGTCTTTGATGATCTCCTGTTTTTCTGTCTATTATGCTGATTTCCATGATCTTTTATTTAGAGTTTTACTTACTGTGAAAAATAAAATAGTTGATGCACTTAAGCCAAATAAGTTGGCATCCAGGTTATAGGGCAATTCCAAACGACTTAATTCCAAAAGCAGCGTTGTTGCTCCTCCCCCTATCATTGCTGCAATAGCTGCTTCTGGGGGATGGTTTTTCCCGAAAAAACCGGCCAAAAGGGGAACCAAAAGTCCGCTAACCATAAAGGCGTATGAGAGCAGCATAAGGTCTAATACATTGGTCATTAAACTGGCAAATAGCATAGCAGTTCCTCCAATGATTAGGGTGATTAAACGACTCCAACCCATAGCCAGATCCTTCTTTCCTCCTTTGTAGAACGGCTCAATTAAATCGGAAACAATATTGCCAGATGCGGCCATCAGGCAAGAATCTGCCGTAGACATAATGGCCGAAAAGTAGGCGGACATGATTAATCCAAGCAATCCAACCGGAAAAACTGTTTTAAGCAAAACAGGTAAACCCGTTTCGGGATCGGGCATTCCATCCTGGATAAGCGGCAATTCTATTTGCCCCTGAAGCCAGGCAACTTTGGCGATTACCCCTAAAATAGTTCCTAGAAAGGCCATAACGGGCCACTCGAAAAACCCTGCGATATACCAAGCCTGTTTGGCTTGTTTGGCTGATTTGGAAGCGTAAATACGTTGATAGAGGGTCATTCCGACAAACCAAATGGGTATGATAGTGATGGCCCAGTTTACCAGTTCAGACCAGCTTACATTGGTCAAACTCATTAGACCGGGTTTTAGCTCATCGTACAAGCTAGACCAGCCCCCCACAAAATCTAAAGAGAGCGGAATTCCAATAAAAATAAGGCCCAAGAGTAGAAGGATCCATTGGATTGTGTCGGTGTATATTACGGCTTTAAGTCCGCCCATAACCGTATATACAACTGCCACCCCTCCCATTAACCACAGGGCTTGCTCCAAGCTGAGCACTTCGAAGGTTCCGGCTGCGAGTTTTGCGCCAGCTAAGATTTGGCTGGATGTAAATCCCCAGTAACCAATTGCCGATATTATCGCGGCTACAACAGCTACTCGTTGATTGTATAAAAACTTAAATAACTGGGGAAAGGTTAAGAAGCGGTGCTCAATGGAGAGTTTGTAAACCCGAGGCACTAGAAAAGTACCAGAAATGATGGCCCCAATGAGGCCGGTAAATAGCATCCAGGATCCTGAAAGACCAATTAAGAAACCCAATCCACCCAAACCTATGCTAAAACCACCGCCAACATCTGTGGCTACAACAGAAAGACCAATGTGCCACTTAGACATGGATCGGCCGCCAACGTAGTAATCTTCTTTTTCCTTGCTGCTGCGCATGAAAAAGAAGCCAAAAGCCAGCATGGCGATGAAGTAGCAGATGAAAATGACTAAGTCTAGGATGTGCATGGATAGCAAACAAACTTAGAAATTACATTGGGAAGAGATAGAAATAGAATTCCTAAGAATTCTTATTTGACTAAAAACAAGCGTTTACTGGCAAATTTTCATGAAAAAATTGATCATCATGACCATTGCGCTGGCCGAAAATGCATAAATCAAAGCTTTTGGCCCCCATGAAAATTTAAATCTTAAATGCAAAAGCAGTAAGCCTAAGGTGAAGAGAATAGGAAAAAGAGCCGGGAACAATTCCCAGCTCTTCAAAAAATCTCCCTGAAAAAACGCCAATACAGAGCGCTGGAGCCCACAACCTGGACACTCAACTCCAAAAGCTGATTTAAAGCTACATGGCAACATAGCAGGGGCGATAAAAATTACTATTGATTCATAATTTCCTCCCAAGGCATACCACTTAACATAGCTCCGTAAAAAACCAATACTACCACGAGATATATTAAGTACATAGCTGAAATACAGAGTCCTATGATGGCACAAATACGTCCGGCATTCATGTTTTTGTAGGAACCAATCGTATAAGCATCTGGGCTTTCCTGGTAAAGTGCTTTTGCCTTTTTAGACAGTACCAGGGCAACTATACCACAGATAAGGCCAATGAGACCGTAACAGGAACAAAGAGCAATGGAGCAAATTCCGAGGACGAGAACAGCGGTTGAATTTGGCAGGGTACTAACTGAGTTTTGCGTTCTTCCTGTGTTTTCTTGTAATTCAGACATGGATTTGTGTTTTGATTTCGCCAAAATACACCCTTCTTGGAAAACACAAAATTTCTTAAAAATATGAGTTGGTAAGACTTGACCACTAGGAAGAATGGCCAAGAATCTTAATGCGCTGAAGCAAATCATCACGATAGGAATCTCCAAGGGGTAAAATGTTACCGGCTATATCTACCTCGGAATTTATCCTATCTATTTTTTCAAAATTCACCACGTAGGATTTATGAATTCGAATAAACCTGTCGGGCAGGTTTTGAATTAATTTTTTCATGGTACACCGGTGCATGTACACATTACTTGCGGTAAATATTTTCACATAGTTTCCTATGCTTTGAATATAATTGATGTCGCTAAGTTTAAGTTTAATATAAGCCCCTTTGTCACGTATAAAGATCAGTTCGTTATTACTCGCATTGCTCTTAAGCACCAGCATACGCCTTAATTTCTGTTTCAAAACAGAAATAGCCTGATCAATTTCTTCAAGGAGCATGGTTTCCACCACCCCAAAAAACTCCATTGGAGTATTGTGCTGCCCAGACCTTGACAACATTAAAACCACGCTGTTAGTGTTTATTTGTAAATGCGACAGTAAACTATTTAACCCATTTTTGTCTGACAAAAAACCGCTTGAAGGGAATACGATAATCACATCTGGACTAGCATTTTTTAATTCCTCCAAACCGAGCGAAATATCACTAGAAACACCGATTTCATTAAAGGCTTGGGTTTCATCCAGAGCTGCTGAGATTTCGGATGATGCATTCCCCGCATCGGAAAGGATGTAATAATTTAATTGACTCAAAAGTTGTGAATTCCTTTGGGGTTACAAAGTGACAATATTGAAGCATAGAGCACCCTGAAAAGTGACTAAATTCTGCATACTTGGGATGAAAAGTCTAATTCGATGGATTAGAAAAAGAAACCCAACTGCCCGTGAAAATTGGATCAACCCTCGATAAAGCAACAAATTTAAAGGACAAATCAGATACAAAAGATGACTAAGTTGATCACCTCCAGTTATGGATTGGTCACAAAAACCTTACTGCAAAAGGATTTAACAACAATTTAGGGATCTAAACAAAATTAGTTAAGATGAAAATGACAAAATTTTACCGTGTTTGTGGCTTGTCACTATGCGCTTTAGCTCTATCCTTTTCTGGATATGCGCAGTATGATGCTGAGTTCCAGGAAGCCAGTGCTAGTGAGTTTAAACCCACAAATAACTTCACATTAGACATTGGCTTTCTTAAAGGAACAGGTGCGGGACCTACTCAAATTGTATCCATTGAGTCTATAAATGCACGTTTGTTTACCACCGCACAGTTTGCTCTGCGTGCAAGGTTAAACTTTAAACTCGACCGTTCGGTTCAGGATAACGGTTTATCTGGAAGCAACCTTCAAAGAAACGTTGCTTCGGTATTTGAACTGGGTCTGGAAGCAGGTTTTGAAAAGCATCTAACAGGCACAAAAAGGCTTTCTCCTTACTTCGGTGCTTTAGTTGGATTTAACAGTGTTAGTGTTAACGAAACCATTGAAAGTGGAGACGACATTATCGAGTACGTTGGAACCAATGCTTCTCAAAGCATGCGCGGTTCATTCAGCTTCCTATTAACAGGTGTAGCTGGGGTTAACTTTTATGTTGCAAAGCACTTATACCTTGGAGCAGAATTTGGTTTTGGTCTTGAGCTAAGAAGCGATGCTACCGTGGAAGTAATTGAGAATAATGACACCCAGGGAGAACCTGACGAAGGTGGAACTAGAATCATCTTTGGTGAGCAAACTACATCTGCCCTAATTCTTGGTTGGTGCTTCTAGTTTAAAAACTGACATTCATATTAAGCCGGGCTGTTTTAGTCCGGCTTTTTTGTTTGTGTAAACCCCATTCAGCTGACAATAATTCATTTAAAAGGCTTAACCTAACGGTAGAATACATTTGAATTGGTTTACGACTCCTTTACATTTCCGCAGAATCCAAACCTCCACTAATTTGATGCTGGAATAAAAACAAGGAAATATGACTTTTAGATATACCCGACACACCAAAAACCTGGAGATACTTAGCAGATTTTATGTTGACATAATTGGTCTATGTATTCTAGGAGAATTCAAGAACCACAATAATTATAATGGTGTTTTTTTGGGCTATGAAGGTGCCGATTGGCATATTGAATTCACAGAATCTTCCCATAATACAACAGGTAAACCAGATCCAGACGACCTGCTGGTTTTTTATCCGCGCTCTGCGGAAGAGTTTAACCAAATACTACTTCGAATTCGAAAAAACCATATACCAGAATTAAAGGCTAGAAATCCGTATTGGAATCAACATGGAATTAAAATTGCCGATCCCGATGGCTTTGGTATCATAATCAATCGGGGAAATTAGTGTCTTGCTGCATTTAAAAAAATCTAGTTTAAAAGGTTGGTATTCAACTTATTGGATTTCGGGTTACCAATCTAAGGTCAGAGATATCCAACTAAAGGGTTGGCGCAATAAAACTTGGAGTATGCGTTTATGCCTTTGGAATTGGCATAAAAAAAGTGGCGCCTTTTGAGCGCCACTTTACATTTAACCAAAAAGAAAACTCCCCCCTTTACTGAGGACAGGATACGTTTACATCCCATGCGGTGCTACCACCAATGCAACCTGACATGTAAACATCTAACCTTCCAGATCCTGATCCATTGTACTGGAAATTGATTGTATTGCTCTCTCCCACATAGCCATCCTGACCATCTCCGCAGTTACTTACTGGAGGAAACTCACCTGGCGAAAGTGAAGAACCAGTCCCTCCTATCCAAGTACCGTCATAAAATACATCTACACGGTCTTCAACTGAGTAAGTGTCATAGGTCACCGACACATTTCCTGGGTCGGAGCCAAGGTTAACTGTAAAGATGGTTAAGCCATCTGATCCAGATGCAGATGCTGGACAGTTTACGGGTTCTTCAATAGTAACACAAGTACTAAGAATGTTACTCACTAAGCCGGCATTGTCGTAAATACAATAATTCACACAAAAGTTACCGGTACCCACATTTGATGGGATAGGAAAAGGAATAACAATCAGTCCATCCGTTTGTGTTCCATCGCCATCGGGAATGTCGAAATAATCAGATGCCCCATCAATTTGCACATAACAACCCGCATAACCTGCTCCAGTACCTCTAGTTTCAAAATTAAAGGGTAAGTAAAGAGTGTTGTCAGCGGTTGAACTGGCGGAACTTTGTGAATTGGATACTATGGGCTGATCAGGATTATTATCTGAAGGGGCCGGTGGCTGACCACTCACCCGGTTAGAACCTGGAATTACTACAACTTGTGATAGATCATCAGCATTTGATGGATCAACAACATCGGGAGTTCCACCTCCTCCACCACCTCTTCTTTTTTTACAAGAAGTGGTTCCAATTGCGGTAAAAGCCATTAAGGCCAATACCAATACTACCTGAACTTTACTTTTCATAGGATTTGATTTTGCTTGGATTAATTATTTGGATGCAGCACCTAAACGCGATTGCAATTCACCAATGGAACCTTCATACTTTCTAAGAATTCTATCCCATGCGGAAAAGCGCTCATCACTCTTTGCACTGGTAGCCGCTTCGTTAGATTGCTCGGATACCACTTTCACCCGGTAGGTTAATGGGTCTGTAGAACCCAGTTTTACAATGAGTCGGGTTCTGATGGTATTTTGCTTAAATGATTGTACCGTCCATGCCGTTCTTAAATAGCCGGTTTCGCGATCTGTAATTTCAATGATGTCGAAATAGGTAGTGATAATCTGGCTCATTAAACGCCAGGCCTCTTTTTCCTCTAAATCTGTGGTGATGTTGATATCCACGTTTGCTATATCCGATGAAACTGAGGCTATAAATGCATCATCCTCCTGCATTTTGAT
>JBMYJC010000008.1:0-16127 GCA_049594055.1 Luteibaculum sp.
CATAAATCCTGTTGGGGCCGTTCTTTTTACCCTCTTCGTAAGTTATTTCAGAGCTGAGGTTTCCATCGCTATCATAAAATTTCCATATTCCTTCCAGCTGAAAATTTTTTCTGCTGCCCTCGCTTTTTAATTGGCCGTTTTGATAATATGTTTTCCAATATCCTTCGGGTTTTCCGTCCTTTGAAAAACCTTCGCTGGCCAGCTTGCCATTTTCATAATAAAGCTTGTTATAACCTTCTGTTTTTAATCCTTGCTGAGCAAAAATTTTGTTTGCCGCTAGGCTTATTAACAAATAAAAAAATATATAAAGGGTTCTTTTTATTGTTGTGTGCAACTTTATTAAGGCGTTAATTCTGTTAATATCTGAAGTGGGTTTTCTTTGCTTTTATGCTAACGTAAAGTTATCAAAGGTTTATTAATCTGTTTTCTTTTTTTAAGAGTTTCTGTTTCAACGTTTTGGCTTTTTATGTGGAGATGGGTTCCAATGGTTAGTGTTGGTTGTTTATTATTTAAATGTTGTGGATTATGCCTTTGCTTATTTGTGTGAAATGGATGGAAAAAGCATTTGTGTAGTTGTCAGTTTTGGGTAAGTGGCTACAGATTTCATTGTCAAGCATCGGTTTTAATTAGTTCTTAAACGAGAATTCATGTTTGTTTAACAATATTATAGGCCGATTGTGAATATCCCGTAATTTGCGGCTTTGTCGAATTAAATTTTAGGTTTAACCATATGTTAATAATTGGAAATGATCATGCGGGCACGGAGCTGAAAAACGCTTTGATTGCCTGGCTTAAGGAGAACAAAATACCTTTTAAGAATCATGGGACGGACGGTGAAGAAAGTGTGGATTACCCCGATTTTGCAAAGGCAGTATGTCAGGATTTAGCTTCTAATAGCGGTGATCTGGGCTTGCTGATTTGTGGTTCTGGAAATGGAATAGCCATGGCCGCCAATAAATACAGAGATATTCGGGCGGCTCTCTGCTGGAAGCCGGAGTTAGCTAGTTTGGCTCGCGAGCATAATAACGCAAATGTGTTGGTTTTACCAGCTAGATTTATTTCTGTGAGTGAGGGAATTAATATGCTGGATGTTTTCCTTAAAACTGAATTTGAAGGAGGTAGGCACCAAAGAAGAATAGATAAAATAGGATGTTAGGTATGAAAAGAATTTTTGGATTGTTTTTGGTATTAGGGGTGGTCATTGCTAATGGACAGGCTTTAAAGAAACCAGCGGAATTTTATTCCAATACTATAGAGGCTAAGGATATAAAAGCTCATTTGGAAGTACTTGCTTCTGATTCTTTTATGGGAAGAGAAACAGGGACGGAGGGGCAAAGGCTAGCTGCGGATTACATTGAAAATCATTTTAAGAGTCTAGGGCTTAAACCGGTGGTAGATTCAGGTTATCAGCAAAGTTTCGAAATAGACATTATTGAGCCTGCAGAAGTTGCTCTGACCTTAAATTCAGCTCAATTCAGTTTTCCAGATGATCTTTTGTACCTGGGTTCTGTGAATACTCAGGAGTTAAATTTTAGTGAGGTGGTTTATGTAGGATATGGGGTTAGCGATTCCATCTGGGATGATTATGCGGATCTGGATGTTGCTGGAAAAGTTGTGGTATTGAGATCCGGTGAACCTAAGCGGGATAGTCTTTATGTATTAACAAATTCAAAAACTCCTTCTAATTGGACCTATAATCCTGGTTTAAAGATTGAATTAGCCAGAAAGAAAGGTGCAGTGGGTATTATTGAGTTTAATCCAGAGCTTAATTCTATTATCTCTAGGTATACCAGGTATTTAATGAGGAGTAGGGTGGCACTTACAGAGGATTCAAAGGAAATTAAGGCTCCTTTTGTTATGATTTCAGATTCTGGTTTCGCGGATGCATTGAATCTAAAAGCCGGTGATTTGGATGCTTGGAAAAATGGCAAAGAAGTTTCAATAGGCACGGGTAGTTTGACGTACAAGAATAATTCCAGGAAGGGGAGTTCTACAAATGTATTGGGCTACTTACCTGGAACGGAAAAAAAGGATGAAGTGTTGGTTATAACCGCACATTATGACCACTTGGGGATGCGCGATTCTCTTATTTACAATGGGGCAGACGATGACGGAAGTGGAACATCAGCAGTGTTGGAGTTGGCAGAAGCTTTTCAACAAGCTAGTTATGAGGGTTACAAGTGCAAAAGAAGTATCCTTTTTATGTTAGTTAGTGGGGAGGAAAAAGGATTGTTAGGTAGTCAGTATTATACGGAACATCCCATTTTTGAATTGGAGAATACGGTGACAAATCTGAATATAGACATGATTGGGAGACGAGATCCTAAGTATAAGGATGATCCAAACTATGTCTATGTGATTGGATCTGAAATGTTAAGTAGTGATTTGAAAAAAATTAGTGAGTCTCAGAACAGAAAGCACACCAAGTTGAAATTGGATTACACCTTTGATGATCCTAATGATCCTAATCGCTTTTATTACCGTTCAGATCACTACAACTTTGCTAAGAATAACATTCCAGTGATTTTCTATTTTACTGGAACGCATGATGACTACCATAAACCAACGGATACGGTAGAGAAAATTGAGTTTGATAAAATGGAAAAAATAACTCGATTGGTATTCCACACAGCTTGGGAAATCGCCAATCGAGATGAGCGTCTTAAGGTGGATAAGTTGAATTAATTAGCTAATACTTTATCAAGGAGGAGCAATGTTTCTTCCCTAAACTTATCGTAGTAAGATCCTGTACCAGGGCCGTAAAATCCAGTGTGTATGCGCTGGATTTTGTGTTTTTTATCCAGAAATATGGTAGTTGGAAAACTTTTGATTTCATCTAGAAACACCAACGTATCGGAAGCTACTTGTTTAGAAGCTTTTCCTCCTAATAGGATAGGATAGTTGGCTTTGGTGGTAGACTTTAGTTTCTGGATCTGATTGGCGTAGTATGCATAGTCTGTTTTACTCTCAAATGCAATTCCTATAATGGCTAGTGGTTGCTTGGCGTAAATGCTTTGCAGTTCCGATAGGAAATAAGTTTCATCAAGGCAGTTTGGGCACCAGGATCCTAGGATTTGAATTATGACTGCTGTGTCTTTGTACGTGTAGTCGTTAAAACGAAATAGGCTGCTATCCTCAGCAAGGAAGCTAAATTGTACTGGTTGTTTGCTTGAAGTTATAGAATCAGGATTTGTGAGTTGGTAGGAGTCATTTTCTATTCCAATGAAAGGCTCCTTCCAGTGGTTTCCAGAGTAAAACATTCCTTCTTGAATGCTATCGCCCTTGATCTTACCAGTAAACACGAAAGCATGGCTACCATCAAATGTGTTTAAGTGAAAAGCGTTATCGTTAATCTCTCCTGCCAAGAATCGGTAATCTCCGGTTTCGGTGGCAAAAGATCCGGTAATGCGATTATCACTGATACTGAATAGTCCAATGGCAGGATAGCTGTCTGGGGTATTGGGTGAAAAAGTTACCTCGTATTTTACCGTGTCTAGGTATGCTCGTGAGTTTGTTGTATTGCTGGAAGGGTATAGTTGGGCTGCTAAAGTATAGTTGTCCTTGTAATATTTGTTCCATATACCGGTAGCAGTGGAGTCTGAGGTGATTTTTAGTTCCAGGCCAGTATCAAAGACATTGAAGGCTGCAAATAGGGAATCTTGGGATGTTCTTTTAGGTAGGGCAATCCGCTCACTTGCATTGTAAATAACGATGGAGTCTTTTGTGTTTTGGAGAGGCACCTTTAATTTTTCCTCTCCAAGGTCTAGTTCAAGAGTATAGAATCCATCATTTAGCTCCGTGCTGTTTTGTTCTTGTGTTTGCTGGCAAGATTGTAGGGTTATAAAGGTAATTATGCCCAGTATGTATAGGGTGCTTCTCATATATTGAAATTGATTCCTTGTGCTAGAGGAAGTTTATCAGAATAATTAATAGTGTTTGTTTGTCTGCGCATGTATGCTTTCCAGGCTTCAGAACCCGATTCTCTTCCGCCCCCGGTTTCTTTCTCTCCTCCAAAGGCACCGCCAATTTCGGCTCCGCTAGTTCCAATGTTGACATTTGCTATCCCGCAATCACTTCCAAAATGGGAAAGAAAGTACTCGGTTTCGCGGATATTATTGGAGAATATCGCGCTGCTAAGTCCTTGAGGAACAGCGTTTTGGATAGATATTGCCTCTTTGATATCTTTGAATTTCATAACGTAAAGAATAGGGGCAAATACTTCGGTATGTGTTATTTCATGGTTGGAAGGGACTTCATAAACACAGGGTTTCACGTAACATTTAGAGGGGTTGTTCTCCATACGATGCACTCCGCCCTCTATAATTGGTTTGGCCCCAATTTTCTCTAGTTTTTTGAGGGTATCAAGATATTGTTCAACGGCTAGTTCGTCTATTAACGGGCCAACATGGTTGTTCTCATCTAGGGGATCACCTATTTTAATTGAAGCATAGGCCTTCTTAAGTCTTGTGATAAAGTCGTTGTAGATTTTATCATGGAGAAGAAGTCTTCTGGTACTGGTGCATCGTTGGCCGCAGGTCCCTATCGCTCCAAAAGTGGTAGCTATTATTGCGTTTTGTATATCTGCGTGCTCTGTTACAATCAGTGCGTTGTTACCTCCTAGTTCCAAGATTAATTTGCCAAATCGTTTACTAACTTCCTGGGCAACGGATCTACCCATACGTGTGCTGCCAGTGGCGGAGATTAAATTAACACGGTGATCAGAACACATGGTTTGACCGAGCTCAGCATCCCCAACAATTACATTAGAAATTCCGTCTGGGAGCTGGTTGGCCTTGGCAACCTGGTTAAATATTTTTTGACAGGCTATAGCAGTTAGTGGAGTTTTCTCGGATGGTTTCCATACTGTAATATTTCCACAGACCCAGGCTAAAGCGGAGTTCCAAGCCCAAACGGCCACTGGGAAGTTAAAGGCTGAAATTATTCCTACTATCCCAAGTGGATGCCACTGTTCAAACATTCTATGCTGTGGCCTTTCGGAGTGCATGGTTAAACCATATAATTGCCTTGATAGACCCACAGCAAAATCGCAGATGTCTATCATTTCTTGTACTTCACCCTTTCCTTCCTGCAGGGATTTTCCCATTTCTAGTGATACAAGTGAACCCAATTCGTTTTTATGCTGCCTCAGGGCATCACCAAATTGCCGTACTATCTCACCACGTTCAGGTGCTGTCTTAGCCATCCACTCTTTCTGTACCAGTACACAGCGGTCTAGCATTGCATTATATTCTTCTTTGGAAGTAAGTTGTACAGAGGCTAAATGCGATCCATCTATAGGAGTGTGTACTTCTATGGATTCTTTACTTATGTATGATTGAGTTCCGTGCCAGGTACCGGGGTTTATTGGTAAGAGTTGTAGTTTATTTAGGATTGGATGCATTTTGGATGACATAAATTAAGGAGGATTGGTTTTTATTTAGGCCTAATATATTGGAAATGAGGGCTATAAAGCAAGCTCTAAGTAATTGTATGGGTTTTGGCAGGGGTTTGGTTACATACTGTTCAGACAGCATGCTAACATAAAAGGAATCGAAGGGCATGTTCTTAATACCAATTATGCTTAGCTGGTGTACTGCCATGAGGGTTGCCATTGATTTCTTATTAAAGTGGTAAAGATGTCTAGGTACGTCATATGCTGCCCAGTGTTTTTTATAAAATCGGGCATCAAAGGAAGTGTGGTTCGGTACAGCCACAAAAATATAGCCGTTAGGATTTAACTTGTCCTTTAGTGTCTCAATGGTTTCGTGTAAGTCGTGTACATGTTCTAGAACATGCCACATGGTTATAATGTCGACCTTGTTTTCTATATGCGCCTCTTTAAGGCTTGACTGCACACTTAGACCTTTTTCCGCTGCAAGCTTTCTTGCTATGTCGCTAGGCTCAACTCCGTAGGCAGTGTAGCCTTGTTTACTTATATATTGTAAGAACGCTCCAGCGCCACAGCCGTAGTCTAAAACTGTTTGTCCCGAGCTAAATCGCTGAAGCAAAAGCAGTTTTTTCTTGAGACTATAATTCTTGACAATGTGATATAAACGAAAAATGAAACCCTTTTTGGTTTCATTGTGCGACACGTACTCTTCACTTTCGTAATAAGGGCCTATTTGTTCTGGCCCAGGAGGCTCAGCGGTGTAGACTAATGAGCACTTATTACAGCGCTTGGTATCAAAAATTTCTTGACTAACCGAATGGTCTTTAATAGAAAAGTGGTCTGTAGTACTGGGGTGTTTACAAGAAGGACAATGCATGTTTCACGTGGAACTATCGACCCAAATGTACTAACAATACATTGATGTCTGAAGGGCTAATACCGCTTATTCGGGCAGCCTGGCCTATAGTTTGGGGCTGTATCTTCAATAGTTTTTCGCGAGCTTCTGTAGATAAGTTGCTGAGTTCTTGAAGTCTAAATTCGTTTGGTATGTTGATGTTTTCTAAGCGTTGCATTTTCTCTGCTAACATACGTTCGCGCTCCAAGTATCCTTCGTATTTGCAATTGATCTCAACTGATTCGTTTTCGATTTGATCAAGTTTGTTTTCGGTCTTGAGCTGCTCAGCAATTTCGGGACTCATTTGTATTAAGTTTTCAATGTGGACCTCTGGGCGCAAAAGCACTTTAATTGCTTTTGTTTTTTGTGGCAATGAGGTGCTTTCTATACTGGCAAGAATGGGGTTGGCTTCATCAGGGTTTAGCGATGTGCTTTTTATTGCGCTTATCTTTTTGTGAATGCTGTCGTACTTTCTCTGTGTGGCCTGGTATTCAGATTCTGAAATACTTCCTATTTCCCATGCCTTTTTATAGAGTCTTTCGTCAGCATTGTCCTGTCGTAGTAGTAATCTGTATTCCGAGCGAGATGTGAACATGCGGTAAGGCTCCTCTGTCCCTTTAGTGACCAAGTCGTCTATAAGGACTCCAATGTAGGCTTCGTCACGGTGAAGAACAAAGGGTTCCTGGTTAGACAGTGAGAGATGGGCGTTTATTCCGGCAATTAAGCCTTGGCATGCTGCCTCTTCGTAACCTGTTGTGCCGTTTATTTGCCCCGCGAAAAACAGGCCGTCAAGCTGTTTAGTTTCCAGGCTGTGTTTTAGTTGGGTGGGAGGGAAGAAATCGTATTCTACTGCGTAACCGGGCTTTAATATCTCAGCAGATTCAAACCCAGTAATCTGGCGTAAAGCTTTTTCTTGGATGGATTCAGGAAGTGATGTAGAGAAGCCGTTTAAATAGGTCTCTTGTGTAAATAAGCCTTCTGGTTCCACAAAGATTTGATGACGATTCCGTTCACTAAATCGAGTTATTTTATCTTCAATGGAAGGACAATATCTTGGGCCTGCACCTTTTATTGTTCCTGAATACATGGGTGATTCATCAAATCCTTCAGAGAGGATCTCGTGAACTGTAGGGTTGGTATAGGCGAGATAACACGGGCGTTGTTCAAGTTTCTTCTTGGTTCTAGGCCTAAAACTAAACTGGATCTCTTCGTTGTCGCCATGCTGGATCTCCAATTTGCTGTAGTCAATAGTTCTTCCGTCTATTCTAGGTGGAGTACCAGTTTTTAAACGGGCGGTATAGAATCCCGAATCGTTTAATACAGAGCTAAGCTCTTCACTAGATCCTTCACCCATCCGACCACCTTGGTCTTTTCTAGATCCAATATGCATTTGAGCATTGAGAAATGTGCCTGCAGTAATGATTAATTTTTTGCATGAAAAGTCTTTACCGCTTGTTATTACCTCAAAAGTTTTATCCTTTCTCAAGCGCAAGCTCTTAACAGTGGCTTGATAAAAGCTAAGATTCGATAGCTGTTCTAACTGGTAACGCCATTCTTGGGCAAATACAAAACGATCGTTCTGAGATCTCGGGCTCCACATTGCAGGTCCTTTGCTGCGATTGAGCATACGATACTGAATGGCGCTGTGGTCGCTAACAATTGCCGATAAACCGCCCAGGGCATCTATCTCTCTTACGATTTGTCCTTTCGCAACTCCTCCCATTGCTGGGTTGCAGCTCATTTGCCCTAGCGTATTGAGGTTCATCGTTATGAGTAGAACGCGAGATCCAAGCTTGGCTGCAATTGCCGCAGCCTCGTTTCCAGCGTGGCCGGCTCCAACAACTATAATGTCAAAATTGGTCATTACTTTTTGTGTTTCACGTGAAACGATCGAAGCATTAGTGCCTCGTTTTCACGCTGCTTCATTTGCTTAAATTCCTCTTTGCTTTTGTCTTTTTGCCCCATCAGGTGAAGTATGCCATGGATAATTACCCTGTGAATTTCCTCCGTGAGGCTTACATTGTATTCTTTGGCGTTTTCTGCTATTTCGGGTATACCTAAATAAAGATCTCCAGATAAGGTTTTATTCTCCGAATAATCGAAAGTGACTATGTCTGTAGGGTAATCATGTTTCAGATGCTTCTTGTTAATCTCATGGATTTCTGCTATACCGCAAAAAATGATGTTGATGTCAGCAAGTGAACAGCCCGCATCGTTTACAACTGTTTTTATCCATGAGCTTACTGCACGTTTTTGTTCTAAACGATAATTACTCCCGTATTGGTGGTAGCGAATCATTCCTTGCTATTCAAGTATTTGCTTGATTTTTCCCGATAATATTCCTTGAGCTTGGGAGGAAGGGTTTGGTATTGCTCAATCTGTTCTGCCCTTCGTTTAAGATAATCTTCCCAGAGCGGATTACTGCGTTTTAGGTCAAAATCACGATCTCCTTTTCTTTGCTTGTCCAGCTCTTGAGTTCTTTCTGCATTCTCTTCTTCCAGCATCTTGGTTATGATTTCCTGTTGACGCATGATGCTCTGTGGATTGATTCTATCGTTGTAAATATCTTCTTCCGCTTTTTCAAGGTCTTCAGCAAGCTCATTCAATTTATTCCCTGCACCCGAACCATCCTTGTTTAATTCTTTGGCCATCTCCCGAAGCTTTTTCCGGATTTCTGCTTGTTTAGCGGCCATTTCTACCAATTCCTTAGAGTGGCTTTCGCCCTTGCTGCTCCCCTTTCCATCCTTTTTTTCATCGCCTTTTTTCTTTCCCTCGGAAGCTGATTTCTTCATCATTTCCTCCATTTTTTTAGCCATTTGTTCCTGAGCCTGTCTTAATTGTTGCATGCTTGGGTTATTGCTCTGTCCAGGCTTAGGCTTATTGCAGTTGGCCATTCCTGGTTTGGCTTGGGCTTGTTGCTGCTCTAGTTGACGAAGGATTTCATCAAGTAGCAGGGCCAGATTGTTTATGCTGGTAAGAGCATAACGCTGGTGAACTTGTGCTTTAGCCGTCATTCGCTCTGCTAAATGACTTTTGGCTTCATCCATGTTGTATTTTACCTCAGAAACATGCTGATAAACAACATTCTGAATTTGTGCTACTCTTTTAGCCAGTGCGTTTAGGCTGTCTTCAACTATCTTAAAATCCTGGCTGAGGTTGACTTGGTCCTGGGAAAACTTGTTATACCTGGGATCTTGTGTTCCAGTGCTGCCAAAGGATTCATATAAACCTTCCTGATCGGAACTTAGAGTCATCAGGTTCTCTAAAATTTGCTTTAAATCCTCAATGTTCTCAGCGTTTTGAGCTTGATCTCCGGCACTTAATGATTGTTTCATCTGTTGTGCCATTTTTTTCATGTCCGATGCATTTTTTTGTTGCTGCTGGTTACTTTTATTCGAACCCGAATTTTTCTGTAACTCTTCCAGTGTCTTTTGCATTTCCTTTTGCAACTCTTCAGCTGCTTTTTTGGATTGCTCTAGTCCCAGTTCTTGTTCTAACTCTTTCGCTTCCTTTTCTAATGCATCTAGTTTTTCTTTTTCTTTCGCGAATTCTTCATTCAAAGATTTTTGCTCAGCTGGTGAATCATCTTGTCTTTCCGCAAGTTCTTCCTGTTTTTTAGCTAATTCTTCAATCTTATTTGCGCTGTCCTCAAGTTTTAACTCCAGTGCGAATTTTTTGAGGAGCTCCAGGCTTCGCTCAATCTCCTTATTGAAGTTTTCTGTGGACTCCTCGATCTCCTTCATCTTTTGCATCAGGCTTTCCTGATCCATGTTTTTCATAATTTCTTGCAGCTCCTGAAGAAGTTTTTGCATTTCTTCATCCTGCATGTTGTCTAAGACCTCCTCTAACTGATCCTGTTTCTCCTTTAAATTTTCACTCCGATCTGGGTTATTCTTTTGCAACTCTTTGGTTTTGTCAAATTCATCACGAAGCTCTTCCAACTTTTTATCCATTTGCTCTTTCTGCTTCATGAGGTTGTTAATGCTCTTCTTATCATTTAAATCCAAGCTGGGTTTATTGAGTATTTGCTTTTTAACATCATCTATACTTTTCTCAAAATTTTCACTGTCTTTCGTAAGTTTCTCCAGGTTTTGCGTTCCCTTTGAAATACTCTCATCCTGACTTTTTCGTAACTCTTCGGCTGATTTGATGTTGATGCTTTGCATCTCGGTGTCTGTACTTTTGGGTCCGTTGATTGCATCGTTATCCGTTACGCGTACAAAATATTGAACCTCATCACCTGGTTTAAAACCAAGAGAAATTAAGTCGGCTAAAAAGGAAAAATCAGCGTTTCTTGCAGCTCTGTTAAATGGAATGTTAGTGGGTGACATCTGTGCCTTTGGCTCACCTTTTTTACCAGTATAAAGCGATAGCGATCCTAAACCATAATCGTCTGAAGCTTCCCCTAATATTAAAAGGCTTTTGGCTGCAAGTGAATCGGTTTTTCCAATCACTTGAATAACTGGGTGTAAGTCGGGAATAACTTTGATTGAATAAATCCCGCTATCTATAATCTCACTGAATTCATTTTGTCGGAGTACACCGTAATTAAAGTCTGCTAATGCCGTTTTTGAAAAGTTGAATTCTTCCCCTTTATTTTTGGGTGAAAAACCCAAGGAGTCTGGGATAAGACCTAGTTTTTCTGTGTGCTCTGTCCGTATAATCCAAGTAAGCTTTGTTCCAAGAGGTACAACTGCGTCACCAGTACCGGTTATTTCCTTGTTCTCCAGCTCTGTGTAAGCTGGAACATCCATTTTTAATATAAAATCACTAATAAGAGGTACAGGCCGTACTTCTACCTCAATATTTCCAAAATAGAATCCGTCTGCCTCAATCTCAAATGAGAAGTCGCTCTGAACATTTTTAATTTTTAACTGATAGGTTTCGTTATTTACTTTAGTAAAGCTCTCAAAGTATTCTCCAAATATCGCACGCACATAATTAGGGCGGGCCAAACCACTTTGTACACGAAGCTCGAAATCGAAATTTTCTCCCTTCGCCAGAATGTATTTTCTCTGGTTTATTTCAAGGTTAAAGGGTGCTTGAGGGACAAACTCCTGATCGTATGCAAGGATTCGTTTGGAGGATTCTGTAATGAATTCAGGTACAAAAATCAGAGCCAAAATAATTATGGCTAATGAGGGTAGCGCATAACGCAGATAAACCAGGTTCTCCTTAAAGTTAACAGCACTCAGTATTGGAACAGGCTTTATTTCTTCTGCTTTTTGATCAATTCCTGCTTCGATTAGAGATCTGATTTCCTCGGGGTTATTATCGCTGAGCTCTTTGAGTTCTAGGACGTTAATTAGCTTATCAGCAATTACAGGAAAGTGTTTGCCTAATAAGAGCGCTGCTTGTTTGTTACTCAGACCTCTCCTTATCTGAAAAAGTTGTAGTAAGGGCCAAAGAATAAATCGACCAGCAATCCAAAGGTTTACAGCGAGGTAACCAAAAAGTAAGGCAGTTCTTCCCTTGGAAGAAAATGCCCCAAAATACTCTAAGGTGTTGATAATGAGGAAAAAACCTAAACCAGAGGCCAGTAAGTATGTACAACCACGGATAATTTGGTTTAGGTGGTATTTCCTAATAAATCTGTTTAGACTTTGAAGGAGTTCTTGAAATGCAGACATCTATTATATACTTGAAATTCTGTGTAATTCACCTGTTTTTAAAATCCCACCGTCCTCGGACTGAATGCAAAGTTCAGTGCTTTGGGGCTTAATACCTTTGAATGCGTTTGTTAAAAAAAGTCTAAGCTCCTCAGCGTCAACTTTTGGCGAGTAGGTGTTAAGAACGAGAAAAAACCGATCTGGATTAAGGATTTTAACAGCATTTGCAAGCAACTCGGGCCATTGCTCCTCTAACTTCCATCGTTTTCCTTTGGCCGCAATACCAAAAGCTGGAGGATCCATAATAATGCCTTCGTACTGTTTTCCCCTTTTCACCTCTCGGGCTAAAAAGGTAAAGGCGTCCTCCAAACACCATCGAATTTGCGTGATTTGGTTCAGTTTAGCGTTGCTTGCCGCCCAATTCATGGTGCTTTTTATCGACTCCACGTGCGTTACTTCTGCCCCAAAATGGCTGCTGACGAGGCTCGCCAATCCGGTGTAAGCAAATAAATTTAGAACTCGTGGATTATTGGGAGCCCTTTGAATTTTTTCCGCTAAGAATTGCCAATTCTCCATCTGTTCTGGAAAAACCCCCAGGTGCTTAAAAGGACTTAACTCCAGATGGGCTAGAAAAGAATGGTTTTGGATGTTGAATTTCATCCTCCAGTCTTTTGGTTGTATTCCCTGCCAGATGCCTTTTTTGCCAGTTTCGCCAATAAATTTTGCTTGCGTTAGCGATTGCCACTCCCTTGCTTGCCTGTATGGTTTGCGAACCGCGTTCACCTCGGGCCTATCAACCACTACATCCCCAAAGCGCTCCAGTTTCCTTCCATTGCCAAAATCAAGCAATTGGTAATCATCCCACCCCGATACAATTTGCTGTTTCATTCCCGGCAATATTACAAAGGCCTTGGCGCTTTTAGATAACCCCTATCTTCGCGAAAAATTTTTTGGCATGTCACAGAATGTGAGAGTTCGTTTCGCACCCAGTCCAACTGGGCCATTACATATGGGTGGAGTTAGAACGGCACTTTACAATTACCTATTTGCAAGGAAGCACGGGGGAACATTTATTCTTCGCATAGAGGATACCGACCAAACTAGATTTGTGCCCGGAGCAGAAGCATATATACAAGAAGCTCTGGCTTGGGCGGGAATATCGCCAGATGAAGGGCCTGAAAAAGGGGGGAAATACGGACCATACCGTCAAAGCGAGCGCAAGGAAATGTACCGCCAATACGCGCAGCAATTGTTAGATAGTGGACATGCTTATTACGCTTTTGATAGCTCTGAAGAGCTGGATGAGATGCGAGAAAGGCTGAAAAAAGCTAAAGTTGCCGCGCCTCAATACAATGCTGTTACCAGAAATAGCATGAAAAATTCGCTGACACTTTCCTCAGAGGAAGTGGAGAAGCGCCTAGAAAATGGGGATCCATATGTGATTAGATTAAAAGTTCCGAGGAATGAGGAAATCCGTTTCCACGATGAAGTTCGGGGATGGGTGGTAGTACATAGTTCCAATGTGGATGACAAGGTATTGTTTAAGAGTGATGGGATGCCTACTTACCACCTGGCAAATATTGTAGACGATCATTTGATGGAGATCACCCATGTAATTAGGGGAGAAGAATGGCTGCCATCAGCGCCCATCCATATTTTGTTGTACCAATACCTGGGGTGGGAAGCCCCTAAACTTGCGCATCTTCCACTTATTTTAAAGCCCGATGGGAATGGTAAATTAAGCAAGCGAGATGGAGACCGTTTAGGTTTTCCTGTTTTTCCATTAAACTGGAAAGATCCAGAAACTGGTGAGCAGTCTTCAGGCTATCGCGAACGCGGTTATTATCCCGAGGCATTTGTTAATATGCTGGCATTTTTGGGCTGGAATCCGGGAACGGAACAAGAAGTTTTTTCCTTGGAAGAGCTGGTTCAAGCCTTTTCCATTGCGAGGGTTGGGAAAAGTGGATCTAAGTTTGACCCAGAGAAAACCAAGTGGTTTAACCAGCAGTGGTTGCGTAAGCAAGACAATGCTAAACTGGTAGCTCAGGTTAAAGAACTTTTCGGAAAAAATGGGCTAAAAATCCCCAATGATGAATTTTTAAACCGTTATGTGGATCTATTAAAGGAACGCGCCCAGTTCCCCGAAGACTTTTTGGAGGGGACCTATTTGTTGCAGGCCCCAGAAAGCTTTGATGAAAAGACCCTTTCAAAGAAATGGAAAGAACAGACCCCGGAGCTGCTAAAAGCATTGCAGGCCAAATTTGCCTCGCTGGATGAGTTTAAAGCGGAATCTTTGGAAAGCACCTTTAAGCAATTCTTGGAGGAGAAGGAGCTGGGTATGGGTGCTGTTCTACCTAACTTTAGATTGCTTGTTACCGGAATGGGCATGGGACCCAGTATGTTTGAAATTTGTGAACTCCTTGGTAAAGAGGAGGTACTACATAGAATGGAGATTGGATTGGAAAGATTGGCCCATGTTAGCTAAACTACACATAGAGAATCTTGAAGTTTTTGCATACCATGGTTGCATGGAAGAAGAAGCAATGGTGGGAACCCGGTTTACAGTGGATCTAGCCCTGCATTACGATCTGTTGAACGCAGCCTTAAGTGATAAGCTGGAGGATGCGGTAGACTACGGTGCGATATCAGAATTGGTAAAGAAGGAGCTCTTGCACAGAAACAATCTCATAGAAACAGTAGCGCTTCGATTAGTAAACAAGATTAAGGAGCGCTTTAAGTCGGTGGAAAAGGTGGATATAAAGCTCACTAAGCATGCTCCGCCAATAAATGCAAATGTGTCTAGCGTTGCAGTAAGCTTAAGCGCATAGTTCTTTAAAAAATATATCTTTGCGGCCTAATTGGTTTCGTGGCCGAGTGGCTAGGCAGAGGTCTGCAAAACCTTGTACGGCGGTTCGAATCCGCCCGAAACCTCCAAAAAAGCTCACTTTCGTGGGCTTTTTTTATGCTTCATGTCCAACCACAACCAAAACTAAGGCTTTTACCCCCCTTCTAAGGGTTAGGTTTAAAAGCGATTTGAAACGACTGGAAAACAAAAAGAACACCACTCTGAAAATCACGCCAAGGCTAACAGAGCCCATCAGAAGGTAGTAAAGGGTGGAAAGTTCTCCATCTAGAAGACTTCCTAATTCTGAAACAGTAAAGTAAATGGAGTAAGTAATACTCCCCAACAACAAGGACAAGGCTTTCATGGTACTTTAGGTTAGGTGTAAGGAAGATACCCAAACAAAAAGCCTGTTAAGTGGATTTAACGACAGCTGGTCGAGAAAAATGGATGGAATTACAAAAATCTCGTCTTCACTGGATCTAGTAACTCAAGGTGAGGCAGAAGTTTAAGATCCGCTCTAGTCCATTTATACTTGTCAAGCGATGAAAGCGGGATCCATTCGTATTTATCGTGTTCTCTTAGGGTTAATTGGCCGCCCACAATTTCACAGACAATAGGTAAAAGGCGTATACCGCGGCTTTCCTCTGTAATGCACTTAGGATCAAACCGGGCGCTGGGAACCACATGTAGGTTAAGCTCCTCTTTCATCTCACGGATTAAGGCTTCAAAATGCGACTCACCTTTTTCCACCTTTCCGCCAGGAAATTCCCATAAACCAGCGTTTTCTTGTTGTGGTCCACGGCAACAAGCAAAAATTTTATCCTTCTTAATTATTATGGCGCATACAACTTCTATCATTGGCTAGGCTTAATCCGGAGAATTTACGGGGTGGCTCTTATTATACTCCTGGAAAACTTCATCCACAGGCTCCCACAACTCTATTTTGTTTCCTTCCGGATCCAAAATATGGGCAAATTTTCCGTAATCGAATTCCTCAGGGTCTTTGACGGGCTTAATTCCAGAGGCAGCTAGTTTGCTTAATAGCTTTTCCAGGTTATCCACCCTAAAATTGATCATGTACGCGTTGGTGGAGGGTTGCATGTAATCGTTATTTTCAAACATGGAGAATTGAAGGTATCCTCTATCCTTTGGTCTGTCCGATTTTTCAAACATAAATCCATAAGGGGTTGCCTTCAATCCCAAATGCTTCTCATACCAAGCGTAAAGCTGTTTAGGGTTTTTAGCAACATGAAAAATGCCGCCAATACCAATAACTCGTCCTTCCATTAAAACTTGTGGCTTAGGGTGTATAATTCTTTTCTGCGGTCTTTAAGGTTGGTTACCGACCCCGTTTGATGAAGCTCTTTCAACAAATCCGTATCGCAGTCG
>JBMYJC010000009.1:0-15148 GCA_049594055.1 Luteibaculum sp.
TGATAATGCCCAAAACCAGGCCGGCAAACTTTAGGAAATACAGACGCTCATTAAAAAAAAGCAGAGCAACAATTACCGGAACCACCAATGACATTTTACTGGCAACAGAAGCCGTTGCCAAGCCCAATTGTTGTGTGGTTTTAGCCATTACAATAAAGATGCTGATGAAGAGAACACCAATCCCTATAGCTGCTGGCCACCAGGTTATCCTAAACAGCTCATCCACCCGAATGAAATTTGCTATGGCACAGGCCGAAGCAAAAAAGTAATTGATGATTAAGCAAGGCAGTAATTGAAGTTTCCTTTGGCCTATTAGGCTAAACAAAACATAAATAAGCGATGAGAAAAAAATACTGAGTGCTAGATAAACCATGCTAATGCGGCTCCGAAATTAAGAGTCGGTCGCCATTTTCTAGCAATTGGTTTGAGATATTTTTTCCTAAAATTTCAGGAGCTTTAATTCCGTGCACGATAGGTTTACCACTACCTATAAACACCCGCATTTCATTCCAGAAATTTTCTTCAATGAAATAGCGCAATGTTTTTTCACCCCCTTCAATAATCACTGATTGAATTTCTTTAGCAAGACAGTATTCGCTGAGGGCTTCTTTTAAGTTTTTGCTTTTTATGGAGATTATCTCTAAACCTGGAATTGGGCGGGATGCGTCCTCCTTACAAAAAACCACCGCGTTATTATCTTTTGCCCAGTGCTTCAGATGCTTGGTGTTTAATGATTTTACGGAGCTGCAAACCACCATTCTTACCGGGTTTTTACCAGGCCAAAGGCGATTGGTAAGTTCTGGTAAATCCGTATTAAAGGTATTTGCGCCAATTAATATGGCTTGTTCTTCGCTGCGCCATTTGTGGTTGATTAATTGGGTGTTGGGCCCAGTAATCCATTGTACACCTTTTTCTCCTTCGGTTCGCGTCCAATCTAAAAAGCCATCAGTACTCTGCGCCCACTTTAAAATTACAAAGGGTTTTTTTTGACTATGGAAGTGATAGAAGCGTTTGTTTAACGTTTTACACTCGCTCTCTAGGCAATTCAACTCTACTTTTATGCCAGCCTCCTTTAACCGCTTTATTCCATTTCCTGCTACCTTGGGATTAGGATCTAAGGCTCCTACTACTACATTTTTAACCCCAGATTTCACAATTAGATCTGCGCAGGGCGGAGTTTTTCCATGGTGCGAGCATGGTTCTAGATTAACATATAATGTAGCCTCTTTTAATATATCGGGGTTGTCCACCCGCTCTATGGCGTTTACCTCTGCATGTGGTCCGCCAAATTGCCTGTGATATCCCTCGGCAATAATCCTTCCATCGCGAACAATTACACATCCAACTAAAGGGTTGGGAGCAACATTTCCAAGGCCTTTCTTTGCCTGGATTAAACAACGCTGCATGTAATATTCTGGACGATACATGCGGTAAAAATAGTTTAATTTACAAGCCGATAATTATGATTAATACAATCTTAAGCTGGAGAGCGCTAAAAAAAGTTTTCCTAGAGCGCTTGGAATCAAAATATGGACAACAGGAGGCGAGCTCCCAATTTAAGGTTCTGATGGCGCATGTTCTCCAGTGTAAATTGAACCAGGTGTTTTTGTATTTGGATGATGCGCCTGGTGTTGGCCAAAAGGAGCGCTTTGATGAAGTTTTAGATGCCTTGGAACGAGGTGTCCCCATCCAATATATTTTAAACGAAGCGTATTTTCTTGACCTTAATCTTAGCCTGGATTCCGCGGTATTAATTCCAAGACCCGAAACCGAGGAATTGGTGTTAAAAATGCAAGAGATTCTGGGCTCGGATTTTCAAGGAGAGATTACCGATCTCGGCACGGGAAGTGGTTGCATTGCCCTGGGATTAAAAAAGCTTTTACCCAAGGCTAAACTCTACGCTATGGATTTTAGCCCAAAAGCATTGGAAGTGGCAAATAACAATAGCGAAAAGCATGGATTGGCCATTAATTTTTACCAGGGGGATATCCTGACAGGCAATTTTAAATGCACAGAAATAATGGTTTCTAATCCACCCTACATTCCACAACGTGAGTCGGCGGAAATGGAGACTTGGGTGTTGGACCACGAACCAGAGGAAGCCCTTTTTGTTCCCGATGAGGACCCGCTTTTGTTTTATAGGAGCATCTTGGAAAAGATTATATGGGATGGCGCCTGTAAACAAGTTTTTTTTGAAATCCACCCAAAATATGCGGATGAATTAACCATTTATTGTGAAGAAAAGGGTTTAAAGAACTTCGAATTCTACCCTGATCTTTCTGGGAAAATCCGCATCTTCTCGGCCAAATTTTAAGGCATGGCCAATCCCGAAGATCGTATCAAATTTTTGGAGGAAGAGCTCAATAGGCATAATCACCTATACTACGTGTTAAGTCAACCAGAAATTTCCGATTTCGAATTCGATCAGTTATTAAAAGAGCTGGAGGAGCTGGAGGAAAAACACCCGCAATACGCCAGTGAAAACTCTCCAACAAAAAGGGTGGGGGGTGATATTACCAAGAAGTTTGAGGTGGTAAAGCACAACTACCCCATGCTTTCTTTGGCTAATACCTATTCTAAGGAAGAGCTGGAGGCGTTTTTTGCCCGTTGTGAGGAAGGCTTGGGCCTGGCTCCGGAATATATCTGCGAGTTAAAATATGACGGGGTGGCCATTTCATTGCGGTATAAAAATGGGAAACTGCAAAAAGCTATAACCCGGGGAGATGGTACCAAAGGAGAAGATATTACCACCAATGTTAGAACCATACGCTCCATTCCGCTTCAATTAAGAGGAAATAATTATCCAGAAGAATTTGAAGTGCGCGGAGAGATTTTTATGCCGTTGCAAGCTTTTGAGGAGCTAAATAAAAGTAGGGAAGAAGCGGGAGAGGAGCTTTTTGCAAACCCCCGAAACACCACCAGCGGAACTTTAAAAATGCAGGATTCTGCTGTGGTTGCATCGCGCAAGCTGGATTCCTATTGTTATGCGTATTACACCGGAAAGCGCGAGATTAAGACGCAGTACAATGCCTATCAACACTTGTTGGATTGGGGTTTTAAAGTTCCATTGGAAAAGGAAAACCTGGTTTTAAAAAGCGCATCCATAAATGAAATATTCTCCTTTATAGACCATTGGCAGGATGAGAGAAAGCAACTTCCCTTTGAGATTGATGGAATTGTAATCAAGGTAAACGACTTTAGCTACCAGGAAGAGCTGGGCTATACCAGTAAAACCCCAAAATGGGCCGTAGCATACAAGTACAAAGCAGAAGAGCAGAGCACTGAATTGCTAGACGTGGTTTATCAGGTGGGAAGAACTGGAGCAATAACTCCCGTTGCTGTTTTAGAGCCCGTTCAATTATCCGGAACCACAGTAAAAAGAGCTTCATTGCACAATGCAGATCAGATTGAGAAACTGGATTTGCATTTGGGAGACTATGTGTTTGTAGAAAAAGGGGGAGAGATTATCCCCAAAGTGACTCGCGTTGACCTTGCCAAAAGACAGGGGCGAGATTTGAAAGCGGTGAGCTTTATAGAAAACTGCCCAGCCTGTAATACCCCGCTAAAACGCGTGGATGGCGAAGCACAGCATTTTTGTAACAATGCTTTGGGTTGCCGGCCGCAAATCTCGGGTCGACTGGTGCACTTTATTTCCCGCAAAGCCATGGACATAGAAGGATTGGGTGCTGAATCTATTGAGCAGTTTATTGATGCCGGTATCCTGAGCAAACCCTCAGATTTGTACAGCTTGACTTTTGACCAGATAATCTCCCTGGAACGTTGGGCAGAAAAGTCGGTTAATAATGCGCTGGATGGCATTAAAGCATCTACCCAGATCCCCTTTCCTAGAGTTTTGTTTGCATTGGGAATTCGTTATGTTGGAGAAACCGTGGCTAAAAAATTGGCTCAGGCTTTTGGAAATATAGATCAACTAATGGAAGCCACAGAGGAAGATTTATTGCAGGTTGCCGATATCGGACCGAGCATAGCGCAGAGTGTGGTAGATTATTTTGAAGTAGAGGCAAACAGGCAAGAAGTTGATCGATTAAAATTGCAGGGCTTGCAATTTGAACTATCGGATGATCTAAAAAAATCCAATTCAGCTCTTTTTGCAAACTTAAATATGGTAGTTTCGGGGACTTTTAATGATTTTTCTCGCGAGGAGATAAAAGTCCTCCTGGAGCGAGAAGGAGCGATCCTAAAAAGCGCTGTAAGTGCCAAGGTGAACGTGATTGTGGCTGGAGAAAATATGGGACCCAGTAAACTAAAAAAAGCACAGGATTTGAATATTGAAATTTGGAGTGAGCAAGATCTAAAATCGAGATTAGGCCGTGATTGATTGGATTAGGAAAAGAGGCTGCCGGTTTAGAATGCGTAAAATGTTGCAGGCCGAAAGCCGCAATGTGGAAGCAATAAACATTAAGAAAGCGAAGCAGCTTGGCGTTCTTTTTAATGCCGAAAAGAAGGAACAACTGAAACAAGCCAAACACCTTCTGCAAGATTTGAATAAGCAGTTTCCTGAATTAGAAGTCCATTTTTTGGGCTGGTATAAAAAGGAAAAGCCAGAAGGTTCGGAAGGCTTAAAAAACTTCCATTTTTTTAATAAAAACGATTACGGTTTTTTTTACGAGCCAAAGGCCAATGTGCCAGCGGTAGGAGTGTTTATGGAGAGGAAGTATGATATTGTTATGGATCTATCCATGGATTTTATCTATCCCATTAAAAGGCTGCTGCTAAACATGGATTGCTCCCTGCGTGTGGGGATATTTTCCCAAAATAATGAGCCCTTCTTTGACCTTTTTATAAATACCCGGAAAGACGTTTCAGAATTCTCGAAACACGCAATACACTACTTAAGCATCTTAAACGATAATTAGCATGAACGGAGAAATGTTTACAGGCTTGGGAGTTGCTATGGTAACCCCAATGCTTCAGAACGGTGAGATTGATTTTAACGGTTTAAGCAAATTAACCGAACACCTTATTGCTGGTAAAACCGATTATTTGGTGGTAATGGGTACCACAGGAGAATCGGTTACCTTGAGTGCATCAGAGAAATTGGAGGTGCTTAAAAAGGTAAAAGAAATCAATGCCGGTAGATGTAAAATTGTTTTTGGTTGTGGAGGAAACAATACTTCCAAACTGGTAGAGGAGTTTAAGGGATTAAAAGCCCTAGGAATCGATGGAATCCTTTCGGCTTCTCCCTCCTATAACAAGCCCACACAAGAAGGTATTTACCAGCATTATAAAGCCCTTGCCACTGCCACAGAACTGCCCATTATTCTTTACAATGTTCCCGGAAGAACTTCCAGCAACATGACTGCCGCTACAACGGTGCGATTGGCAAAAGACTTCAAGAACATTGTGGCCATTAAAGAGGCCAGTGGGAACCTGGAGCAGGTGATAGAAATTATGGAACAAAAACCAGAAGGATTTGAGGTGATCTCTGGAGATGATCCTTTGGTATTGCCGGTGCTTAGCGTGGGAGGAATTGGAGTTATTTCTGTTATTGGAAATGCTTATCCTGGAATTTACAGCCAGATGATTCGCGATTTTCAGGCCGGTAAAATTGCAGAAGCGCGCAAAGCTTTCTTAAAGGTTTCTAGCTTAATCCCTTTGTTATTTAAAGAAGGAAATCCGGGTGGAATTAAAGAAAGCCTCAAGCACATGGGAATCTGTAATCATTTTATGCGCCTGCCTTTGGTTCCAGTTTCTGCCGAGCTTTCCACTCAAATTAAAAAGAAGGTGGATTCTATTTAAGTAAAATCTAAATATTCACTGAAGCTAAACCCTTGTCAGCCTTCAGGCGTGCAAGGGTTTTTTTACATCTTTAAGCTAAGGTTTAGTTTGGCTCCCAATGCATTAAAAATTCTCATCAGGGTTGCAAAAGTCACATTCCCCGTATTGTTTTCTAGCCTTGAAATCTGAGCCTTTTTAACCCCAACCAGTTTACCCAGTTGTTCCTGAGTCAGTTTTCTTTTTTTTCTAGCGGTTTTGATCATATCTCCTATGAGTTCTAGTTTTAACTCAAATTCATAATCATCCCTTTCTTTTGACCCTTTTTCTCCGATTAACAGGTCTTCCGCTTCGCTTAGTTTATAGCTTCTCATCTCGTTTTATTTTTTTGATAATCAGACTTAATCTTTGTGGTTTTCTCTATTTCCTTTTTGTCTATTTTACTGGTTTTCTTCACAAATCCATGGGTGGCAACAACAAGGGTTTGCATTTGATCATCTTTATCCCAAAACGCTAAAAGTCTGTATTGAATTCCAGCATAAATGGTTCGAAACTCCCAAATATCCTTACCCAGCTTTTTAAAGAATTTTGAGTTGGTTTGGTATTCAGCTCTTCTGATATTTTGGAATATTTTCTTCCTAACTTTTAGATCTTGCTGATGGATAAATTCAAAAGCATCTTTTAATAATATGGTTTCAAATCTTTTTGTCATTCAAAGGGGATTGAATGGATTTGTCCATCAAAGATAAAATAAAGTTTCGTTAATTGTAAACAATTGTGAGGCTTTTATCACCAATTCTTAAGCACGGGAATCCATCTCTTCAAGGTTAGACCGACTTTTGGTTTTTACACTTCATATTTTAAGCGGAAAGGCAAGCTCTGGATCGCTATATTTACTCAAAACCTGAGTATGCCTTACCCTAAATCCTTCCTACTTGTCCTTGGCTTGTGCCTGTCTTTCACCGCTTTTTCCCAGTTAAATTACACCACTGTGCAAATTCCAATGCGCGATGGAAAAATGCTGGCTGCCGATGTTTATGTTCCCAACCACTGCAGCACTTGTCCGGCCGTATTAATCCAAACCCCGTACAATAAAAACACCTTTCGCTTTGGCTTGCCTTTGGGCTACCGCAGAGATTTGGAGGACAGCCCTTTTGCTTGGGTTATTGTGGATTGGCGCGGATTTTACGGTTCTGCGGCTGCGGCAGCACAAGGCGCAAATAGGGGCCAAGACGGCTTCGATGTCATTGATTGGATTAAAGACCAGACTTGGAGCAACGGAAAAATAGGAACCTGGGGTCCATCGGCCCTGGGGAAAATACAGTACCAAACCGCCCAACAGCAACACCCAAACCACACTTGTGCGGTACCGCTGGTGGCCCACCCGCGCACGGGTTATGAAGACTATTTCTATGGCGGGGTTTTAGAAGCTTCCCGCTTAAACTCACTGGACTCGCTGGGCTTTGGCTTATCTACCTTTGTGATGGCCAATGTGTATTACAGCAATACCTGGGTTTTTGCGGAGAATAACACCTGGTATCCCGAAGATATTAGCATCCCTACGCTGCAAATAGGCGGTTGGTACGACCACAACATCGATGTGATGATAGATTGGTACAGCGCTGTTAAAAATGAGGCGCCAACGGCAGTAAAAAACCAGCAATGGTTGCTGGTAGGGCCTTGGGTACACGGGGGCACGGGACCGGCTTTTGTGGGCAGCGATCAGCAAGGAGAACTGACTTATCCCGCAGCGGCTAGATACAGCGATTCTATGGCCGTGGCCTTTTTTAGATACCACTTGTTGGATGAGCCCAATAATTGGGAACAGACCCCCGCTGTGTATTACTATGAGCTAGGAGGAAATACAGGCGTTTGGAATGGCATTAATGCGACTCAGCTGGAAACGGCTTTACCCGTACAGCGCTGGTATTTTAAAAACAATGGCATTTTGGAAGCAGCCGCGCCACCGGTGAGTGGGGAGGCCAGTTTTACTTCCAATCCAAGAAACCCAAGCCCAAGCCTGGGTGGCCACACCCTTTCTCAAGGTTTAGATCAAGGGCCCTACGATCAGCGGCCTCTAGATACAAGAACTGACTTGCTCTATTTTGAAAGCGTAGAAGCTCAGGCGCAAACAAGGTATTTTGGGCGTCCTGTAGTACATCTGCGTATAAAAAGCTCCCAACCCGATGTAGACCTTGCCGCTCGATTGGTGGATGTGTACCCCGATGGCAGAAAAATGCTCTTGAACGATGGAATACAGCGCCTGCGTTTTAGAAATGGCTACCGCAAAGAAGACGAGGCCTTTTTAGATCCCCAGCAGTTTTATAATGTGGAAGTGCAATTGCCCTTTCTGTCTTTTGCTTTGCAGCCCGGCCACAGATTGGGGATTTACATCAGTGGCAACAGTGCTACGCGCTGGCATGTAAATAGCCAGGATGGCAGCGATATGTACAAGCCCACAGACACGGCCGCTGCAAAAATTAGCCTGGAGTTTGGAGAGAATGCGTATTTAGGCCTTCCGGCAATGAGTGTAGTGGGTATGGAAGAAGAGCAGCTGCAAGCGAATAGGAGCTTAAGAATTTTCCCAAACCCGGCAGGAGATAGAATCTACTTTTCTGAGGAGCTCAGCAGTATAAAAGTATTTGATGCAAAGGGAAGGCTGCTTTTTGCGGAGGAGGGGAAGCTAAGTCACTTGGATTGGACAGGATTTAAGCCCGGTCTTTATTTCTTGTCTGTAGAGTTGGGTGGAAAAACAGAAGTGCATCGGATTGAAAAGTTTTGATTCTGTTTTTTTGGAGGCACTGCTTTTTCTACAGCGTGCGGAGCAAAATTAGAATTGAACCTCCCAATAAATTATAGATATAAAAACATGCCTAAATTGTAACCACGCTTTTATTGTATATCCATTGAATATCAAGGTGCAGGGTAAAAGTTAGATAAAAGAACATAAACGTTTATCTTGGCCTGCAACTAGAAGCTGCTAACAACAAATTACACGTTAGCAAATAGTTGTGCATAATAAGAAAAAACATTATGATTGATTACGAATCTTGTAGAACAAATTTAGAAAACCTATGTATTGAGTTTAAGGAGTTGAGCAAATCAAACTTAAATGAGGCTAATACGAGATTTAGATTAATTGACACTCTTTTAATTGATTGTCTCAATTGGGAAAAGTCTGATATCTCATGTGAAGATAGCTATGAAGGGAAATATACAGACTACATACTAAGCTTATTTCGATCTGTTGCTGTAATTGAGGCTAAAAAAGTTGGTAATTATTTCCAGTTACCAGTTGGAAAACAGAAACTTTTTCAACCCTTAAAAAGTGTTTATAAGGATAATCGCGATATTAAATCTGCGATTGATCAAGTAATGAATTATTGTCATGAGAGAGCAATTCAAATCGGAATAATTTCAAATGGTTGGCAAATCATTGCTTTCATAGCCAATCGTACCGATTCAATACCGCCCTTAAATGGAAATGCTCTTGTAGTGGAATCTCTAGACGGCTTTTTAAAAGATTTCAAAGAGGTGTGGAATTGTCTTTCAAAAAATGGAATTGAAACAGAATATTTAGTTAAAAAACTAATTGGAACTAATGAGGATGAACTTCCTTCCAAGTTATCTTCTACAGTATATCAATACCCAGGAATCAAAAACCGGAATCCGTTTCAAGTTGAACTCGAAATTATTAGTGACCTCGTTCTTGAAGACGTAATTAAGGAAAAAGATCTAGAGAAAGAGTTTTTAGAGTCTTGTTACTGTAAAAGTGGAGCATTATCAAATTACTCCCTCGTAAGTAAAGAAATACTTTCAACCAGATACAATTACTTATTTGAGATTGGTGATCGGAAAGCAAGTTTACAGCAAGTGGCGACAAAAAAAGGCCTGTCAGGTGAATTAGTTGAGCTATTTGCAAATAGTTTAAGTAAAAGACCTGTGCTTTTGGTTGGTGATGTAGGTGTTGGAAAATCAACCTTCATTGACTATCTCAGACTTATTGAAGCTCCTAAAGTTTTTGAGAAAGCCTTGAGTTTCAAAATTGACCTTGGCTCCTGAGCTATTATCATACTTGATATCAAAAAGGCAATTATTGGGGTTCTCAAAGAACAACTTTTAGAATTGTATGGCATCGATATTGAAGAGGATGATTTCGTCAGGCATTGCTATCATATTGAATTAAAAAATTTTAAAAATAACATAAGAGTTAAAAGACTTTATGACACAAACCCGGACAAAGCGGCTGAAAAGGAAATCGATTTTCTGACTAATAAAGTAGAAGACGAGATTGAACATTTAAAAGCGGCACTCAACCATATAAGTAAAAATCAGCGGAAACAAATCATAATATTTATTGACAACTGCGATCAACGTTCAGACCAAGATCAAGAAGCTGCATTTTTAATTTCTCAGGAATTTGCATCGGATTGGCCAATGATCGTATTTATTTCAATAAGGCCTGAAACATTTCACAGAACGAAAAAAGAGTCGGGCGCTTTATCAGGTTATCATACAAAAGCGTTTACGATACCTCCTCCTCGATTGGATGAAGTGCTAAAAAAGCGCCTTAAGTTTGCTCAAAAAATCACAAGTGGCGAAGTTGCTCTAAGTAAACTTGACAACCAAACCAGCTTTTCACACTTGCACTCATTGATTGAGGTTTTTTTATACTCGATAGATGCAAATAGTTATCTACTAACATTCTTGAACAACATATCAAATGAAAATATTAGGAAGGCAATTGAATTAGTAAAGAAATTTTTTGGTAGTGGACATGTTGACATGGAGAAGATACTAGACATTTATGCTAGAGAGGGTAGATATAACATTCCCATTCATGAATTATTGAGGTCGGTAATCTATGGAGACAATATACATTACTCACCAACAAATTCAGAAATTGTAAATGTATTTGATATCAGGCACAACAAATCAAATGAACACTTCATCGTTTTAATTTTCTTGTCTTTACTAGATGATTTCTCTAAAAACAGCAGAAATCATGGGTTTGTATCTATTGAAGAAACGTATCGCTACTTACAAGGCATTGGTTATTTACCTAATCAGATTGACTCTGTTTTAAATTTCACATACTCTAGACAATTATTTGAAACGAGTCAAAAAGGTGACCAACTAGATACTGAAAACAATAAACTTCAAATACGAATTACAAACTCAGGAATTTATCACTTAAGATTCCTTGTTCAATCGTTCACCTATATTGACTCTATTATTGTTGACACACCTATATTGGACGACTCAACTAAAGCGAATATTCTAAATGAGATGAATATAGCTAAAAGACTAGACAGAGCAAGTATATTTAGGGGTTATCTAGATGAACAATGGAAAATTGCTGATATAAAGACAAAGTATTTTAGTTGGGAAACTTTTTCCGGTGAACTAAATGAGGATATCGAAAGAATTAAAGATAGGATTACACCGGAATAAATTTCTATACACAACAATGGGTATAGTGCATAGCACCCTGCGGGATGCTACGACACCATACTCGAACCGTTGTGCTTAATTGGAAGAAATACCCTGAGAAATTAATTAAAATTGACTCAAAATTGTAGCATTACCAAATGCCCTTATCCTACTCTCAATCAGATATAAAAGAAGCGACTAACAAACCTGCGGCTTTGCCCGGTAAGGGCTACCCATACTCCGCCCTTGACGACCGAAGGTTTGAGGAACTGCTGTACTCTATTGGGAAACTTCGAACTGAAAAGGGCGACTGGAAAGGACAATTTGATGAAATCAATCTTTTACAAGGGGTTCGGGAACGTGGGCGAGATTGTAGTTTACATTTGGATGGCAAATCACTTGGGCTAATTCAGTGCAAGCATAGTATCGATAGCGGTAACAGAATTTCGAGGCCAGAATGTGCAAGGGAGATCATCAAGTTTGTGCTGCATTATCTTTTGGACAAGCGGTTGATTCATGACCCTAAGAATTTTACATACTGGTTTTCCGTTTCCTACGGTTTCAATGAAAAGGCTAAGGATTTACTAGACGACTTCAACAATGAGATACTAAAACAGAAAGAACTAAAAAACTGGACAGAAACTGTAATAAATGCCAATGAAGAACTTAAACACCTTAAATACAATGACATTGAGTCTGACCTAAAAACAGTACTCGCGTCAATTACCATAAAGAAGATTATCCCACAGGACTTGGACACGCTGCTAAACGCTGACGGTTTCCAATCAATAATCAAAACCTTTTTCGAGGTTAGAATGGTGGTTGAATCGAAGCCAGTTGAAAAGCTGGCGGAAGAGCTAAAAAAGAAGAGTGAATACCAAACCACCTCCAATATTCCGGTTGATGTTATTTTGCAAAAATTTGATCATGCCTCCCATTACCTAACGGATTACAACAGCTCTTTTGAAGGGGTGGAAAATTCGCACATTGACAGAAAGGAAACAAATGATTTGCTTCAATGGATCAAATCGCCAATTGGAAAAGATGAGCAACCAGTGGTTTTGCTAGTTGGCGGTGCGGGAAGTGGAAAAACGGTTATTTTGAAAGATGTATTTCTGAAACTCAAAGAAACCAGCGTACCTGCAATTGCCTTAAAAGCTGATAGGCTTTATGCTGAAAGTATTACCGACCTACAAAACAAAATTGATCTCGAAGACTCATTCGAAAAAGTAGTTCGAACGCTTAGCGAAGTCAGCGAACGAGTAGTTGTGCTCATTGACCAGATAGATGCACTTTCCCAGTCTTTATCAACCAAACGGGAATACCTTGATGCCTACAACTTTCTTGTTAGAAAGCTAATTTCTATTGATCGGGTAAGAGTGGTTATTTCCGTTAGAGCATACGATCTCGATTATGACAATGAACTAAAGTTCTATAAAAATCAAAAAAGCTTCAAAGTTGATATATTAGATGCGGGCCGGGTGACGCAGGTGCTTGCCAAGCTCGGAATAAGAGAGAATGAAGTCCCTGGGCAATTGCTCAACCTTCTGCAAACGCCACATCATCTAAATGTGTTTTGCAAGGTGTACGATTCCCAAACCAACCTTCGATCAATAACCACATTACATGACCTGTATGAAAGTCTATGGGTGCAGCAAATAGTCAAGGTTCCAATCACTTCACCGGCTAGTTCTGATAAATGCACAAACCTAGTTTTTGCCATCGCAGAACAGATGCACAAAGAGCAGAGAATTAGCACCCCCTCAAAGCCATTTTCTGGGTCGTTCACAGACGAGTTCGACTATTTAAAAAGCAGCGGGATCGTAACCGAAACGGATAAGGAAGTCCAGTTTTTCCATCAAACATTTTTTGACTTTGCCTTTGCTAAGCAATTCGTTCAGAATGGAAATTCAGTAACAAGCTACATACTTGAAAACCATCAAGGTCTTTTCATTCGATCTAGCCTGAAAATGATCATCGGCTTTCTGCGCGAACAAGATCACGCTGCATACATAAAAGCCCTCGAAAACATTCTGCTTTCCTCGAAGTACCGCTTCCATATTAAACTAATGCTGTTGAACCTGCTTGGTTTTGAAGAAGCCCCAACAACAGAGGAAAAGCAGCTAGTTAATACCCGCATTCTGCCGAGCAAAGAGCTGAAATTACCTTTTTTAGAATCGGTTACAGGCAATAATTGGTTTACGTTTCTTCTTGAAGAAGGAGAGCTTGATAAGCTGATTACTCAAAAGATCGGCTGGCACAACAAACTCTCTGAACGCGATTGGGGAAAGGCGAATAAGGTTGTGGACAGAATCAAAACTCTTCTGCACTACAAATGCACCTCTGAAAGGTGGGATGCACAAAATAACCTGCTGTGGCAGATTTTAATTAAACAACTACCCAAAAGCAGACAATCTGTTTGTGATTTTCTTTTGAATTGTCCTGATTTTGAAGGGAAATCAAGGTTCATTTTCCGGTTGCTCTACAATGTTAAAGAATGGGATATTCCAGCAGCTTTCCAGCTCTTCGAAAAACATGAAGCTGAAGCAGGTACTGATCGCCTTGGTTACTATAAGATACTTGAAGATGCGTTACATTTCAATGTTGATTGGGTGATGCAGAAATACAAAGCCCATTGCCTTAGTAAAATTGAAGCCATCAAGGGAAATAACGACAAGCCCCATTTTGAACATCAGGACGAAAAGCTATTTAAAAAGATGTTCGAGTCTGATACCACTAAAGCGCTCGACCTCGCATGGGATATTATCAAGCGGATTTCTGCAAAAACAAGTGGCGAGGATAAATCTAAGCTGTACATCGACTTAGGTTTCTGGCTGTTCGACTATGAGCGCAATGCCCGTTCTCACGGACACGAAGCTATATATCATCTGCTCGTGGATAAAGTGCAAGAGCAAGCAGAACAAACTACTCCGTGGTTTGGCCAGTTCTTGGCAGATCATCAGAACAGTAATTCCATTACCATCTTAAGGTTGTTGTTTTTTGCGTTGTTGGCAAACCCAGCCCATTATACAAACGAAATATTTCAGCTAATGGGACTGTTTCACCAAAAAGATGGGCTAGAAGGAAACGACAAGATTCAGTTCCAGTTCCGGCAGCTATTAACGGCAGTTTATCCACACTTCGATCAAGCCCAAAAAGAAACGATAGACAAGATCGTTCTTTCAATTAAGTCGAAGTACGAAGTCAGAATATATACTGATGACAACAACAAGAAGCGGCATACTTTAATGCGATATGGCCACCACCAATTTCTCTATTTAAGTGCCATACCACTAAACGAAGTGATGGCAAGGCCGCAGCTAAAAAAACGCTTCCAAGAACTGCAACGGAAGTTTAAGACTGTCAAGGATAAAGAACCTAATAAATTTAGAATGTTCGGTGTTGGCCCACCTATGGAAAGATCGGCCTACGATAAGATGACATTCGATCATTGGGAGCAGACGTTTGAAAAGTATGATGCAGAATACAAAGCCGAGTTCGCATCGTCCAGAGGGTCACTTTTAGAGCACTCCCGTGCATTTCAGGCAGAGGTAAAAAACAAGGCATCACATTTCTTTCCATTCATCGAAAAACTGATAGACGAGAACAGAGTACCCTACCAATACATGGTCGCTGGCCTTACAGGCTTAAAAGAGGCAAAATACGACCCAGCCGAAGTGCAGCGCATTTATAAAAAAGCCCTTTCCATTCAATTCGATCGGGAATACACGCTTTACTTCATTTGGGTATCCTCATACTTCATAGAAGCCAAAATCCTGGATCAGGATGTGCTGGAATACCTAATCGAAATGGCCAAGAATCACCCAGACCCGGAAGGCAACACCATTCGCAACGATGCGCTGAATGATGGCGCAAATAATGTACGCGGATCAGCCGCAGGGAAAATAAGTGAGGTCTATTTCAACCCCGCTTTTGAAAACCTCGTATTTGATGCGCTACACCAAATAGCAGAAGACCC